>NZ_JBQQCE010000048.1:0-31251 GCF_052245645.1 Streptomyces sp. KR55
CGGGTCGGCCACGTCCCACAGGCGGACCGTGTGGTCGCCGCTGCCGGTCGCCAGCGTCTTCCCGTCCGGGGCGAAGGCCACGGACCTGACCGGCGCACGGTGCCCGGCCAGCTCCTCCCCCAACGGCCGTGAACGGTCCGCCTGTTGTACGTCCCACAGCCGCACCGTACGGTCGTCGCTGCCCGTCGCCAGTGTCTTCCCGTCCGGGGCGAAGTCCACAGTGTTGACCGGTTCGTCGTGCCCGGCGAGGGCGGCGCCCGCGGGCCGCGCCCGCGCCTCGTCGCCCACGTGCCACAGTCGCGCCGTGGCGTCCTCGCTGCCGGTGGCCAGGGTGCGGCCGCCTGGTGCGAAGGCCACGGAGGTGACGGCGTCCGCGTGGCCGCGCAGCGGTGCGCCGAGCGGCCGTGCGTGGTCCGGCCGCCGTACGTCCCACAGCCGCACCGTGGCGTCCTCGCTGCCGGTGGCCAGCGTGCGGCCGTCCGGGGCGAAGGCGACGGCGAGGGCGCCGCCGTCGTGCGCGTCCAGCGGTGCGCCGAGCGGGGCGGGACGTTCGGGCGCGGAGACGTCCCACAGCCGTACGGTGCCGTCCTGCGAGCCGCTGGCCACCGTACGGCCGTCCGGCGCGAACGCGACGGCCAGCACCTCGTCCTCGTGGCCGGTGAGTGTGCGCAGGAGGCGGCGCGGGTTGCCCGGATCGGCCACGTCCCACAGGCGGATCAGTGCGTCGTCGGTACTGGCGGCGGCGAGCAGGCGGCCGTCGGGGCTGTAGGCGACGGCGGTCAGCGGGTTGGTGAAGTCGGTGAGGACGGTCGGCGGCCGGTGCCAGAGGCGGACGCTGCCGTCGGCGCCGGTGCTGGCGAGGGTACGGCCGTCGCGGCTGAAGGCCACATCCCACACGGCCTCCGTGTGGCCGGTCAAGGGCTCCCCGAGCTGCTGCGGGTATGCCGGGTTGGCCACGTTCCACAGGATCGGCGCGTCGTCCTCGCCCGCGCTCGCCAGGGTCTCGCCGTCCGGACTGAACGCCACCGACATGACGGGCGCGGTGTGCTCGGTCAGCGGTTCACCCAGCGGCTCCAGGCGGCTTGGATCGGACGCGTCCCACAGCCGTACGGTTTCGTCGAAGCCGGCCGTGGCCAGGGTCTCTCCGTCCGGGGAGAAGGCCAACGCCCAGACAGAGGCGGTGTGTTCGCGCAGCGGCTTGCCCAGCGGTGCGATGCCGTCGTTGGCGCTGAACCGCCACATCCGTACGGTCCCGTCGAAGCCGGCCGTGGCCAGGGTGTCCCCGTCCGGGGCGAACGTGACGGCGCGGACGCTGCCCGCCTCCGACTCGTCGGCCTCGGCGGGCTCGCCGAGCGGCGCAGGACGGGCCGGGTCGCTCAGGTCCCACAGCCGTACGGTCCCGTCGTCGCCGGCGGTGGCCAGTGTCCGGCCGTCGGGGGCGAACGCGACGGAGACGACGTTCTCCTCGTCGTGGCTCACCAGCGGCCGGCCGACGGGGCGGGGCCGCTGCCGGTCGCGTACGTCCCACAGTTGGATGCCGCCGCCTTTCCCGGTGACCACCAGCAGGTCGCCGTCCTGCGGAGCGAAGGCGACCGCGCCGACCGGTCCCGTACGGAGGCGCAGCGGTTCGCCCAGGGGCCTGCCCGTGTCGGTGTCCCACAGCCGGACCGTGCCGTCGTGGCCGCCGCTGGCGAGGGTGCGGCCGTCGGGCGCGTACGCCACGGCGCTGCCGACACCGTCGTGGCCGGGCAGCCGGGTGGCCAGCACCCGGCCCGCGTCCGAGGCCAGCCGGGTCCGCAGGTCCGGGGTGGAGCGCATGCGGTGCGCGGCGACGTCGAGCCGGGCGGCCAGCCCGGCGTCGGTCTCGCGGACACTGTCGGCCTCGGCGGTGAGGCGGCCGAAGACGGCCTCGTCCCGCTCGGCCTGCGCGGTGGCGCGCGCCTGGAGGGCGACGACGGCGGTGCCGGTGGCGAGCAGCACGAGCGCGGCGAGTACGGCCACGACCGTACGGCGCAGTCGCGCGGCGCGGCGCCGGCGCCGGATCGAGGCGGTGAGGAACTGCCGCTCCAGCGGGGTGAGTTCCTCGCTGCGGTGGTTCTCCCGTGCGGCGTCCTGCGGGAAGGCGTCGCGGGCGGCGTGCAGACGGGAGCCGGCGTAGAGCGCGGCGTTCTCCCGGCCGAGCGCCTCCCATGTGCGGGCCGCCTCGGAGAGCGAGCGGTGGACGCGCAGCCGGTCGCGTTCGGCGTCGATCCATGCGCGCAGCCGGGGCCAGGCGGTGATGAGGGCTTCGTGGGCGAGGTCGACGGTGCCGTCGTCGAAGGTGATGAGGCGGGCGCGGACCAGGCGTTCCAGTACCACGCGGGTGTCGGCGGGGCTGCCGAAGTCGAGTTCCGCGTGCTCGGTGGGCCGACGCGTGTCAGGTGTGCCGTCGCCGGGGGCGACGAGGCGGAGCAGAATACGGCGGGCCAACTCGGCCTGCAGTACGGTGAGTTCGCCGTACACCTGCTCGGCCGTACGGACGACGGCGCCGTGCAGTTCGCCGGCCGCCTCATACGCACTCTCGGTCAGGACGCGGCCGCTGCGGTGGCGCCAGGTCTCCAGCAGGGCGTGCGACATCAGCGGCAGTCCGCCCGGGGCGTCCTCGACCTCGTCCAGGAGGCGGTCGGTCAGGGAGCGTTCGACGATCAGGCCGGCTGCGGCGGCCGGGCGGACGATGGCCTCCCGCAGCTCCGCCCGGCTCATCGGCCCGGCGAGCAGCGTGGCGTCCTGCAACGCGGCAGTGAGGCCGGGGTGTTCGGCGCAGCGGCCGAGGAAGTCGGCCCGCACTGCGATGACGACGCGCAGCCGGCTGTCGGCGTCGGTGGCGGCGACGAGGCGGTCGATGAAGGTGTCCCGGTCGGCCGGGTCGGCGCCGAGGGTGTACAGCTCCTCGAACTGGTCGACGATCAGCCAGGTGTCGGCGTCGGTCCCGGGTACGGGCAGGAGCCGGTCGGCATGTGTGCGCAGCGGGTCCGCACCGGGCGTGAGGATGCGTACGGCGGCGGGAGGCACGTCCTCCTCCCCATCGTCCGGGGTGCGCAGCAGGGGGATCAGCACGGCGCGCAGCAGGGAGGACTTGCAGCTGCCGGAGGGGCCGAAGACGGCGGTGAAGCGGTGCTTGCGGTTCAGCTCGGTCAGCCGTTCCACGAGCTGGTCGCGGCCGAAGAACAGTTCGGCGTCGCCCGGTTCGAACCGGGTCAGGCCGCGGTACGGCGGCCGGGAGGTCTCGTCGTCGGCGGTCTCGGCGGCCAACTCGGCCGACGCCTCGCGCCAGCGCCGCTCCCACTCGATCACGTCGCCGCCGCACGCCTTGACGTAGGCGAGCGTCACCGCGCGGGTGGGCAGCTGTTTGCCTGCCGCCGCCTGCGACAGTGTGGTCACCCCGTACCGCGCCCGCTGAGCCATCGCCCGGTATGTGGGTCTCCCCGCGGACTCGCGCAGCGCGCGCAGTTCGGCGGCGAACCGCGGCACCGGTCCGGCCTCCGGATCCAGCTCGCCCTCGGTGCGCCCCGGTCCTGTTTGTGCCGACACGTGCCCGCTCTCCCCTCGTCCACCTTGTCGTCGACAAGCCATCACCCAGCGGGTCCACTCGGGCGCCCACGGTAGGGAGTCGCGGGGGCGGCCGCAATCGAACTTCCGGGTATCGGCAGGCGTGACACGGGAGTTCACTCGATCCTCACGCTTCCTCCCTACCAGCTCGTTCGGTTCGAGGGTTGTTCGGTGCCGGGAGAGGACCTGCCGAACAACGGCGTACGGCGGTCGACTGGCTGAGGGACGTGGCCAGGACGGGCCATGGCGCGGTCGGAGCCCCGCGAGGGGAGGGCTCGGGCCGCCCCCCTTGTCCGCAAGGCACGACAGCTGAAGGGGAGTCATGTACGGACGACTTCGCGCCCGGCACCTCGCCGTGGGGCTCGGCGCGGCGGCACTCGCGGCGACGCTTACGGCGACCGCGGTGAGCGCCGCCCCCGCCGCCCCGACGACCGCCGCCGAACGGTACGGCTGGGGCGCCCCGTTGCCCGAGTGGTCGGACGAGTTCGACTACGGCTCCGAGGCCGACCCGGCCATACCGGACCGCGACAAGTGGCGCCTGGCGGGCGGCGGCCCCGGCAAGTGCTGGCCCGGCCACAGCGACAACGGCCGCCGCTGCGACGTCAACACCCGGGTCGTCGGCGACGTACTGCGCATGACCGGCGAGGCGAACGGCGACACCGGCTGGCTCGCCTCACCGTACGGCCGGCAGTACGGCCGGTGGGAGGCCCGCGTACGCTCCCGGGCCACCGCCCCCGACAACGGGCGGCAGTACCACCCGCTGCTGATCCTGTGGCCGGACTCGAACGAGCACCCCGAGGACGGCGAGTACGACTACCTGGAGAACGGCGCCCCGGGCGAGAGCTGCGCCGAGGCGTTCCTGCACTACCCGCACCCCGAGGGCGTGCCCGTACAGCAGGAGTTCGTGCAGAAGTGCGGCGTGGACCTGTCGCAGTGGCACAACGTCGCCATCGAGTGGACCCCGGATCATCTGCGCGGCTTCATCGACGGCGAGGAGTGGTTCCGCTTCGCCGACGGCGCGAACGCGGACCGCGACTGCATCCAGTGCGCCCCATCCATGCACCAGACCATCCAGCTCGACAACTTCCACGGGGACGACCTGCAGAGCGCCGTCTACGAAGTGGACTGGGCCCGGGTCTACGACCTGCCGTACGCCCCGGACGACAACGAAAGCGTGAGGTGATCCACGATGCAGAGCTCTCCGTATCAGCCCGGTCAGGCTGTTGTGCCCGAGAAGGTGCGCATGCCCGGGGCCCTCATCTTCGTTCTCGTGATCGTCACCGCGCACGCGCTGGGCACGGTCGTCGGCGGCTGGGCGATCATCGAGGAGAACCAGAGCAAGCAGGAGCACGGACAGGAGCTGCTCCTGCCGATGGGCATGGCCTGGTTCGTGGCGCTGTTCTGCTGGGCGTTGGCGGCGCTCATGGTCGTCTGCGTCGTACTGGCCCGGGGGCGCCGCCCCTGGGTCCGTGTGGTGCTCATCGTGTGCCTGTCCTTCGCGGCGTTCGGGACGGTCTTCGGTTTCATCGGCTCACTGGCCTCCGGGGCACCCAGCCTCGCGATGTTCGTGATCGCCGGCGTCGATGTGGCGGCCCTGTGGATGGTGAGCGGCGAGAAGGGCCGCCACTACTTCTCCGTACGCAGCCCGGCACCCACTTCACTTCAGGGGTGATGACCCATGGACTCCCCGACGTACGAACACGACCCGTACCGGCAGCCCCCCGAGCCGCCGGAGCCGCCCAGGGCCCCGAGGCCGTGCGACCCGGTGGCGGTGGCACTCGGCAACGCCTCGCTGCTCGGCATCGGCTATCTGCTGCTGGGCCGCTGGAAGCCGGCCGCGTTCGCCGTGGTCGGCACGGGCTGGCTCCTCAACCTCACCGCATCGACCGCCGAGACCTGGTGCGAAATCCTGCTGCTCCTGTGGTGGGCGGCCGGCATCGCCCACGGCTGGTTCCTGGCACGCCGGCGCGCGGAGCATGTCGTACGACGCGGGCAGCGCGCGGGCGCACTCGCCGTCACGGTCGCGGTGCTGCTGACCGCCGTGCTGCTGCGCGTCGACGCGTACGGAATCGAGGACCGCGTGACCGAGGCCCGTGGGGGCGGCGACTGCGAGACGGCCGTGGCCGCGCAGGGTGAGGTGTGGTGGGGCCATCGCCTGGCGGGCGCACCGGTGGTCGAACCCGGCGACGCGGTGGTGGAGGCGTGCCACCGGCTGGAGCGGGCCGCGTCCAGGCTGGCCGCCGGACGGAGCGGGAGCATCGAGGACCTGGAGCGGGGCTTCGACATCCTCGCCGGCGTCCTGAACAAGCCCGGTAACGAGCAGACCGTCAGGACGGTCCTGGACGCCTTCCTCGACGGCCTGCCCACCAAGGACTCCTGCGACACCGCCGACATCACCGAATGGCTCCGCGGCCGCGAGCCCACCCACGACGTACTGGACCGGTCCGCCACCGCCGCGACGCGCATGGAACCCGCCGCACTGGTGGGATGCGGCGACGCCCTGATGGACGAGGACAACTGGCAGCAGGCGCGGGCGCACTACCAGCACCTCCTCGACGAGTACCCGGACGACGCACGCACGGACCAGGCACGCAGCGGTGTGAAGAAGGCCGGCCTCGCCATCGAGCTGGGGAAGGTACGCGATCTGGTCGAGGACACGACCGACGCGTCGACCGGCTACTGCGACACGCCCGCCAAGTACAGCGGTGCCCCGCCGTACCGCAAGGGGTTCAACCGCGCGATGTTCCTCGGCGACACCGAGTACACCGACGAACTCCCCGGTGACTGGCGCACCAGCGACCCGACCAAGGCCGCGCTCGTGGTCTGCGCGGACACGGCGAAGAACGGAGCCGCCGTCGAGACGTGCTACTACGAGAACGACCTGTCCGAGTACCTCCCCCACGAGGTGACCTTCTACAAGGTCAAGATCCCGCTGAAGGTCTACGAGCTGCGCACCGGAAAGCGCGTCGACCCGCGCGAGGTGCAGATCAGCGGCGGCAGCTGCCCGAGCGTCCTGCACTACGAGTACTACGGCACGTACGACTACGGGCCGGGCAGCGAAGAGTTCGTCTCCACCTCCAAGTCCGATGTAAGGGACGCCTTCTGGCCGGTCGTCAAACGGTGACCATGCGTGTGGGAGTACGTCGGCACCCCGTACGGGAGACTTGACGGAGGCTGCTCCCGTACGGGGTGGTCTTGGAGGGCCGGGGCGGCGGTCAGCCCAGCGCCGAGGTGTCGATAACGAAGCGGTAGTGGACGTCCGAGCTCAGGACCCGCTCGTACGCCTCGTTGATCTTCTCGGCCGGGATGATCTCCACCTCGGCACCGAGGCCGTGCTCGCCGCAGAAGTCGAGCATCTCCTGCGTCTCGCGGATGCCGCCGATCAGGGAGCCGGCGAACGTCCGGCCCTGCATGAGCAGGGAGAACACGCTGAGCGACAGCGACTCGGCGGGGGCCCCGCCGACGTTGACCATGGTGCCGTTCACGGCCAGCAGGCCGAGGTAGGCGTCCAGGTCCAGCTTCGCGCTGACCGTGTTGACGATCAGGTCGAAGATGTCGGCCAGTTGCTCGAAGGTGGCCGGGTCGCTGGTGGCGTGGTAGTGGTCGGCGCCCAGGCGCAGGCCGTCGTCCATCTCCTTCAGCGACTGCGACAGGACGGTGACCTCGGCGCCCATGGCGTGGGCGAGCTTGACGGCCATGTGGCCGAGGCCGCCCAGGCCGACGATCGCGACCTTCTTGCCGGGGCCCGCGCCGAAGCGGTGCAGCGGGGAGTACGTGGTGATGCCCGCGCACAGCAGCGGCGCGGCCTCGTCCAGGCCGACGGCGTCGGGGATGCGGACGACGAAGTCGTCCGGCTCCCAGCCCTCACCGGCCAGGCCGACACAGACGGAACGCCTGTCGCCCACGACCCAGGACGAAGCCATTTATCGAAGCGCTTCGACGTCGCCGCGGCTATAACGACCTATCCATACTTTGCTGACCTGTTGACATGCCACAGACCCGCATGCGAACTTTCGAAGCGCTTCAACAGTTCAGTTCAGCCCGTGCGGCCCGCCTCGGTGTTCACTCCCCCGACCACACCCCTCAGGACGGACATGGCGTTCTTCGACAATCCCGTGATCCCCGGCTTCAGCCCGGACCCGAGCATCTGCCGGGCCGGTGACGACTACTACGTCGCGACGTCCAGCTTCGAGTACGTACCGGGGGTGCCGATCTGGCACAGCCGTGACCTGGTGCACTGGCGGCTGATCGGGCACGCCCTGGACCGGCCTTCGCAACTGGAGCTGCCCGACACGGCCCCGTCGTCCACGGGGGTGTACGCGCCCACACTGCGGTACCACGACGGCCGGTTCTGGCTGATCACGACCGTGGTCGCCGGGGCGGGCAACATCCTGGTGACCGCCGAGGACCCCGCGGGACCGTGGTCGGACCCGGTGCCGATCGGCGTACCCGGCATCGACCCCGACCTGGCCTGGGAAGAGGACGGGACGTGTTGGTGCGTGTTCTCGTCGGACGGCATCCGCGGGGTCCGCATCGACCCGAAGTCCGGCGAACTGCTCGGCGAGCCGGTGCCGATGTGGTCGGGCAGCGGGCTGCAGTATCCCGAGGGCCCGCACCTGTACCGGGTCGGCGACTGGTGGTACCTGCTGCTGTCGGAGGGCGGCACGGAACGCGGGCATGCGCTGTCGCTGGCCCGGGCCCGCGCCCTGCCGGGGCCGTTCGAACCCCACCCCGCCAACCCGGTGCTGTCCCACCGCAGTACCAGTCACCCGGTGCAGAACACCGGCCACGGCGACCTGGTGCAGGCACACGACGGCACGTGGTGGATGGTGCTGCTCGGCACCAGGCCCCGCGGCGACACACCGATGTACCACGGCATGGGCCGGGAGACGTTCCTGGCACCCGTGCGATGGGAGGACGAGTGGCCCTTGCCCGGCCCGCTGGAGTTGCGTGCGCAGGCCCCGGCACTGGCGCCGCATCCCTGGCCCCAGGAGCCGGACCGGGACGACTTCGACTCCCCCGCCCTCGCGCCGTGCTGGGTGTCGCTCCGACGCCACGACCCGGAGGCCGCCCGTCTCGACGAACGGCCCGGCCACCTGGTGCTGCACGCCCGCGGGGACAGCCTGGACAAGCCCGGCGCACTCTTCGTGGGGCGGCGCCAGCGCCATGCCGACTGCACCGCGCGCACAGCGGCCGACGTCGCCGAAGGCGGCCGGGGCGGGCTCACGGTACGGCTGGACGAGGCACACCACTACGAGGTGGAGGTGGGAGACGGCATGGTCCGCGCGGTCGCCAGGATCGGCCCGCTGCACCACGCCATCGCCGAACAAGCCGTACCGTCCGGCCCGTTGACCCTGCGGATCGACGTCACGACCTCCGACATCCTGCCGCCCACGGTCACAGCCCGGGGCGCGGACCCCGACGCGACTCCCCCGCCCGGCCTCCGGGTCGGCGGCCCCGACACCCTCCGCCTGGGCTACGAGACGGACAGCGGGGACTTCGAGATCCTCGCCGAACTCGACGGCCGTTACCTCACCACCGAGGTCGCCGGCGGCTTCACCGGCCGGGTCTTCGGCATGTACGCCACGCGAGGCAGCGTGGCCTTCGACTGGTTCGAGTTGCGGTCCACCTGACCGCCGGTGCCGCCGCCCGTCGGCCGGCGCGGGGGCCGGTACGTTGCCGGTCCCCGCGCTCAGCCGGCGGTGCACCTGACGCCGCTGGCGCCGGTTCCGCGTAACTCGACGCCGCAGCCGCCCTGTTCAGCCTTGCTGAACAGGGCTTTCATTCGGGCCTTGCCTCCGGTGGCGGTAACGCGCCCGCATCTCGTCAGGGCCGGCGCACGGGCCACTGCTCAGTCGGCGCCATCGGGGCGCAGGAGCAGGTCGAGCAGCCCGGGGAAGCGCGCATCGAACTCCTCGCGGCGCAGTCGGTTGACTCGCTTGGGCCCCTGGTCACGCTGTTCGACCAGGCCGGCGCCGCGCAAGACCGAGAAGTGGTGACTGAGTGCGGCTTTGCCGACGGGCACGTCGAAGCTGCCACAGCTGCGCGTCCAGTCGGCTGAGCCCGCCAACTCTCGGATCAACTGGATGCGCACAGGGTCGGCGAGCGCGGACAGCGCGGTCAGGACGGAGACGTCCTCAGGATCCGTGTGCACCGGCGCCGCACGGTGACTGCTGCCCGCAGCCTGCTTCGACATGCCCCTCTCCCGCCATGCGCATCCTCGCTGGGTGACCCTGGGGAGCGTCCCAGCCGCTTGCTTAGTGTTCGATGAGCATCTTACAGTCCCAGTGTTCGCTTTCCATTGAACACTTCGCCGAAGGGTGCGTTTCGCTGATGCGTGCAGTCGAGTTCCAGGAGTACGGCGGTCCCGAGGTGCTGCAGCTCGTGACGGCCGAAACCCCCCAGCCCGGGCCAGGCCAGGTGACCATCGACGCCGCCTATGTGGGCGTGAACTTCGCGGACCTCAAGGCGCGTGCGGAGGGGTACCGGGTGGAATCGCTGCCCTTCCGCCCGGGCCTGGAGGTCTCCGGACGGATCCGGGCCGTCGGCCACGGCGTCGAGGGACTGCACCCGGGGCAGGAAGTCGCAGCCCTCGTCAACAGCGGCGCCTACGCCGAGGCGGTGGTCGCCGAAACCACCACCGTTTTCCCGCTCCCCGAGGGCCTGGACCTGCGGACCGCTGCGACACTGCCCACCGTGCTGCCGACCGCGCACGCCCTGCTCCACGAGGTGGGTCGACTGCGCGCCGGAGAGAGTGTGCTGGTGCACGGTGCGGCGGGCGGCATCGGCACAGTGGCCGGGCAGCTGGCTCGCGCGGTGGGCGCGGGCGCGGTCTACGGCGTGGTCTCCTCCGCGGCCAAGGCCGGGCACGCCCTCAAGCACGGCTACGACGAGGTGTTCACCACAGACACCTTCTCCGACGACGTACGCCGCGCCACCGGCGGCAGGGGCGTCGACCTGGTCCTCGACCCGGTGGGCGGCGACACCCTTCGCCGCGGCCTCGACACGCTGGCCGTCTTCGGGCGCCTGGTGTCCTTCGGCAACGCGAGCGGGGCCGAGCCGTGGCAGGTCGGGCAGCCCGAACTCTACGCACAGGGCCGTTCCGTCGGGGGCTTCTCCATCCTGGCACTCGCACAGTCGGCGCCCGAGGCACTGCGTTCGCTCACCGAGCGTGCCTTCCGTACGGTCACCGACGGCATCGTGAGCCTTCCGATCACCGCGGAGTTCCCCCTGCAGGACGCGGCCGAGGCCCACCGGCTCATGGGCGGGCGCACATCAACGGGCAAGTTGCTGCTGCGGATCGCCGACTGAGCACGGCGGTTCCGGTAACTGTTCGGACCGCAATGCAGAGCAGGGCGCCGATGCCAGGCCCTCTCCGTGCTCCCGGTCCCGGACGGATTCATCTGGTTGATGACGCGACGCCGATCACTGGCATGGTCGATGCTGCGGCCTCTCGGCGCTGGGAGCTGTCGATCGCAAGCAATCGGATTGCCCTATCCACTTCGTGGTACTGTTGCAGCAGTGAACCGGAAAGATCTATCCGGATACAAACCGGATAGATCTTTCCATATTTCGGCTTCCCCTGCCATGTCTTCCACGAAAGGACTTGCCGTGACCAGCATCGCCATCGTCGGAGCCGGCCCTCAGATGGGCCTGGCCATCGCCCGCACCTTCGGCTCCCAGGGCTTCGACGTCGCCCTGATCTCCCGTAACCGCGAGAAGCTCGACGGTCTCGTCGGCAAGCTCGGCGCCGAGGGCATCACCGCCGCCGCGTTCCCCGCGGACGTGCTCGACCGCGACGCGCTCACCCAGGCCCTCAAGGACGCCGCCGCGCACTTCGGCGGCATCGACGTCCTGGAGTACTCCCCGGTGGGCACGTTCGGCGTCACCACGCTGACCGCTCCGGCCACCACCGCACCGTCCGATGTGGAGTTCGAGATGAACTTCCAGCTCTACGGGGCCATCGCCGCCACCCAGGCGGTGCTGCCCGCGATGCGCGAGGCCGGCGCGGGCACCCTGCTCTACACCACCGGCGCCGGCTCGATCTGGCCCGACCCGCGGGTCGCCAATGTCAACGCCGCCGCTGCGGCGCTGCGCAACTGGGTGATGAACCTGCACAAGGAGCTGGCCGACGCCGGCACCGGCATCCAGGCCGCCCACGTCGGCATCGACTCCTCGATCGGCGTCTCCGTCATCCCCGGCGTCGAGGCGGCCCGGCCCGAGCAGATCACCCCTCTGTACTGGGAGCTGCACACCACCAAGCGTGACCGGAGCGAACTCGTCTTCAAGCTCGACGACGACGGCTTCCCCCGCGGCTGACAGCACACCGAGCCGTACCCGCCCCCTCATCGAACCCTGATCGCGCCGCGGTGTTCCGGTCCGCGGCGCGATCAAGGAGAAGGGCTCCGCTCCGATGAACGTTGCCGACCGCGACGTTCGCGGCCTCCGGCGTCATGAGGACCACCGAGTCTGGCGAGCAGCTCATCCCGTGACACCCGCGGCCTGCTGATGCCTGCCATCAGCCAATCCCCCCACTGTTTCGAGGAGCAGACCGGCATGACCACAACCACCGATCCGTCCTACGTCGACCCGGCACTGATCAACCCCCGCGCGGTACGTCTCGTCGAGGCGTTCAAGAACGCTCTGGCCCGCATGCGCGACGAGGAGGGGCTCACTTTCGACGACCTCAACGCGGTCGCCGACCTGCTGCAACGGACCCAGACAGCCACCGGCGCCCCCCTGGCGTTGGTCGCCATGCCCCTGTACAGCGAACTCTTCCAGGGCGGTCGGGACGGCTACACCCCGTCCGAAGACGTCAACAGCCCCACCTTCATCCCCGGTTCCCCATGCATCGATAACCCCGGCACCCTGCAGATGCAACCGGACGAACCCGGAACCCCGTTGATCGTCTCCGGCCGCGTCCTGGACGGCCACGGCTGGCCGCTCGCGGGCGCCAAGCTGGACATCTACCACGCAGCCAACAACGGCAACTACTCCGGGCTGTACGACGACGGAGTGCCCAAGTACAACCTGCGCGGACACCAGTTCACGGACGCCGACGGCCGCTACACCTTCACCACCATCACCCCGGTCGCCTACGCCGACCCCCACATCACGGCGGTCGACGGGGTCGCCGAAGCCGTCGCGGCCGTCGGACGCAGCCTCTACCGTCCGGCCCACATCCACTACGAGGTCCACCACCCCGACCTGATCGCCCCCTGGCGGGGCGAGGTCTACTTCAAGGGAGACCCCGTCATCCCCGTCGACTTCGTCGGCGGGACACTGGCCCCTCCCGCTCTGCAGGCCGACACCGTCCTGCACGAGGACCCCGAGGACATCGCCGATCATGGTTTCCAGGGCCCCTACAGGACCATGGAGTTCGACTTCATCCTCAAGACCCGCACCAGCCCCGGCACCATCACGCCGAAGGCCACGCCGGCATGACCCCGGGGACACAACGGCCTGGTCGCCTTCCGGCTAAACGCCGCCGGATCCCACAGCCACCGGATCAGGCCCCGCCCGCTGTCCGGCAGCAAACGCCGGACCCGTCGCCGAACTCACCGGCCACTGCCGCGTAGAAGACGGCCACTGAACATCACTCACCGCACAGCCCACTACATCCACATCCCGACCTCGGCTGACGGTCCACACGTCGGAGCGCTGCTCAACGTCAAGCGCTTCCCGACATCGTGCGTGCCACGGTTCGACCGGGACTTCGAAGGGACATCATCGTGAAGAAGCTCAACGGCAAGACCGCTCTCGTCACCGGTTCCAGCCGGGGCATCGGCCGGGCCACGGCCGTCGCCCTGGCCCGTGCGGGAGCCCTGGTCGCCGTGCACTACGCGCACAACAAGCAGGCCGCTCAGGAAACCGTCGAGCTCATCGAGAAGGACGGCGGCCGGGCCTTCACGGTCCATGCGGAACTGGGCGTGCCCGGCGACGTCGACCAGTTGTTCCAGGGTCTGGAGGCCGGCCTGAAGGAGCGCACCGGGCGGACCACCCTGGACATCCTGGTGAACAACGCCGCCGACACCTCGGCCCCCGGCACCGCTCTGGGAGAAGTCCCCGTCGAGGAGTTCGACAGGATGTTCGCGGTCAACACGAAGGCGCCCTTCTTCATCACCCAGCGCGCCCTCGGGCTGATCCCCGACGGGGGACGCATCATCAACATCTCCTCCGCTCTGACCCGGGTCGTCAACCCCGCGCACACCGTCTACACGATGACCAAGGGCGCCCTCGAACAGCTCTCGCGGAACTTCGCGCGCCACCTCGCCCCCCGGGGGATCACGGTCAACACCGTGACCCCCGGCACCACGGACAACGGGAGTGAGTTCTTCAAGATCCCCGAGGTCCGGGAGCAGATGGCCCAGTCGTCGGCGTTCAAGCGCCTCGGCGAGCCGGAGGACATCGCCGACGTGGTGGTCTTCATCGCCACCGACGAAGCGCGCTGGATCACCGGCGCGTTCATCGACGCCACCGGCGGCAGCCTCCTCGGCTAGGGCACGTAGCGTATATGCAGGTCACAGCCACTCGTTGATGGCCGCGCCGCCCGTGGTCGCTCGCCTCGGCGGCGTGGCCGCCGGGCGGCTCCCAAACCCGAAGGTGCCGCCGTGCCCCGGCCGGGCGCGGTGGTTTCGGTCCTGCGGTCAGCTGCTCTTCCCCGGCTCCGACGACGTGATGTCCGTCGGGCTGCCGCGGAGCATGGCCTTGTAGAGGGCGTCGTGCTCGGGCGAGGCGGGCAGCGGGCCGCGGGCGGGAGCCTCGAAGGACTGGATCAGCAGGGCAGCGACGCGTCGCCAGGCGTCGGGAGCGGCGTCGCCGGTGGCGCTGACGACGCCGGCGTTGGCCATGTGCAGCAGCACCAGATCCGAGGGGTCGAAGTCCTCGCGCAGGCGGCCTGCGGCCTTGGCACGGTCGATGAGCCGCACCATGCCCTCATAGGCATCGTTGCGGCGCTTCTCCAGGGCCTTGGCGGTGGGGAAGGTCATGGTCAACACGTCGGCGAAGCCGGAGTCGGCCGCCTGCATCGCGCAGGCGGTCTCGATGTAGCCGACGAAACCGTTCCAGGGGTCCGGATCGTCGAGGGCAACGGCGACGGTGTCGGCGTAGGCGTTCATACGGTCGACGAAGACGGCGTCGACCAGCTCCTCCTTGGTGGGGAAGCGGCGGAACATGGTGGCGATTCCCACCCCTGCCTGGCGGGCCACGGAGGCCATGGAGGCGTTCAGGCCGTCGCGCGCGAACACCGTGCGGGCGGCGGCGATGATGCGCTCCCGGTTGCGCTCGGCGTCGCTGCGCAGCGGCTGGGCGGCGGTGTCGTCGGGGTGCTGGGCGCCAGGAGTCATGTCGGCCATTCTAGCAATCGGATAGACCTATCCGATTCCAGTGCTACGCTGACCCAGCGAACCGGATCGACCTATCCGGATCGAGAAAACGGATAGGCCTATCCAAGAGGTGGGGTGATCTCGCCGAGGCGTCGGCAAGATCACCCCCATCATCGGACGCACCCCCGCCCCGACCGTGCTGATGCCTGCCATAAGCACCCCCTTCCAAGGAGCAGACCGACATGACGTCGACCACCGATCCGTCGTACAACGACCCGGAGTTGTTCGACCCCCGCGCGGCACACATCGTCGAGGCGTTCAGGGACGCCCTGGTCCGCATGCGCGACGGGGAGGAACTGACCATCGAGGACCTCAATACGGCCACCGATCTGCTGCAGATGGTGCAGGCGACCACCGGCGCCTCCCTGGCGGCGGCGGTCATGCCGCTGTTCAAGGAGGTCTTCCAGAGCGGTCGGGACGGCTACACCCCCTACGGAGGGTCAACAGTCACACCTACGCACCCGGTTCCCCACGCATCGGCAACCGCGGCGCGATGCCCGTACGACGGCACGAACCCGGAGCCCCGTTGGTGGTAAAGGCATAGCGACACCCCTCTGGCACCACACCCCGAGTTGTCCCAGCACCTGTCCGCCGAGGAGGCGACATGACCTACGCGTACGACCCCGAGATCACACCGCGGCTCTCGATGCTCCCGAGCGGGCCGTTCACCGACGTCCGGGCGCTGCGCGCGCTGGGTGAGGAAGCGGTTCGGAGCGGTCTGCCGTCCTACGAGCCGGGCATCGAGATCCGTACCCGCGACGTCACCGTGCCCGGGCCCTACGGATCGCCGGATGTCAGGGTCCGCGTCTACGCGCCCGCCGAGCGCGAGGGCCTGCTGCCCGGACTTCTGTACATCCACGGCGGCGGGTTCGTCATGGGCAGGATCGAGCAGTTCGACGCCGCGGCCACGCGCATCGCCGCGGAGGTCGGAGCGGTTGTGGTCTCGGTCGAGTACCGGCTCGCGCCGGAGAACCCGTTCCCGGCGGGGCTGGAGGACTGCTACGCGGCCCTGGCGTGGACCGCGAAGTCGGCGAGCGAGCTCGGCATCGACCCGGACCGCATCGGTATCGCGGGGGAGAGCGCCGGTGGTGGTCTCGCCGCCGCAGTGGCCCTCCTCGCTCGTGACCGCCGCGGGCCCGCATTGTGCTTCCAGTATCTGGGCGTCGCCGAACTCGACGACCGCCAGGAGACGCCGTCGATGCGCGACTACGACGACATCCCGCTGTGGAACAGCCAGGCCGCACAGGTCAGTTGGGACTGCTACCTCGGAGAGGGACGCCGGCGCACCGCCCGTGTATCCCCCTACGCCGCGCCCGCACGGGCCGAGGACCTGTCCGGACTGCCCCCTGCGTTCATCACCGCATGCCAGTACGACCCGCTCCGCGACGAGGACATCGACTACGCCCAACGCCTCGCACACGCCGACGTCCCCACCGAGCTCGTCCTCTACCCCGGCGTCCTGCACGGAGGCCTCATCCCTGAGTCTGCGGTGGGCCAACGCGTCCTCGCCGACATGATCGCGGCGCTGCGCCGCGGCCTCGGCGTATGAGGCGGCCGACGCACTCGGCCCCGCTCGATGCTCACCGTCACGACGCGGGGCCCCGCATGCAGGTCGACGAGGGCATCACACGCGTCTTCCAGCTGCTCGGAAAGCGCTGGACCGGCCCGATCGTGTCCGTGCTGATCGGAGGGCCGGCGTACTTCGTCGACCTGTGCCGGGCGATTCCCGGGATCAGTGAGTGCATGCTCTCCCACCGGCTCACCGAGCTCGGCGCCGCGGAACTCGTCGTCCGCGAGGTGGACGAGGGGCCGCCGCTGCGGGTGTCCTACCGGCTGACGGAGGCAGGGGCAGCGTTGGATCCCGCGCTCAAGGAGCTTGCGCAGTGGGCGAAGACCCATCTGACGGAGGCGGGGGGACCGGCCGGCTGCTGAGGCCTCTTTGCCTCCCGCCGCAGCGACGGCGCTGAGGATCTGAGTCAAGCGGGGTAGCGGTCAGTCGAGCGGGACGCCTGTGTGGCTCTCCAGGACTTGAATGAGGCGAGCCTGGAACTCTTCATCCTGTGATGCAGGATGTGGTGTCTGCGTCTGTTGGTGGTACCAGTAGCCGCCGGTGGCCGGGGTCACGTCGTGGTGGGTGGCGAGCCATACCTGTGTCTGGTGTCCGGCGGCCAGGTCATCCGGTGCGCCGGCACCGCCCATACGGGTGGGAACCCACCCGGGGTCGACCGCATGGCTCGAGGTTCCTTCCCACCGGGACGCAAGGGCGAGCGCGAGGGTGGTGACCCACAGTTTGGTGTCGTCGTAGGAGGCGGTACCGGCGGTCAGTCGTCGCAGGTCGGTGGAGCCGGTTCGGTGCATGGAGCTGCTGAGATAGATGAGCCGGGCCGGTTTGTCCATCAGGGCCGTCAGTACGTACGGCGCGACCGTGTTGACAGTGATCTCCTCCGGAGAGTGCATGGTGCCGGCGTTGTGGATGACGGTGTCGAAGCGGCCGAACTCGCCGGCTTGCCGGGCAACGTCGCGGATCTCGTCCAGCTCGGCGAGATCCCCGGTGATGACGCCTTTCCACCGGGACGTGTCATCCGCGCCGGTAAGACGCTTCGGGTTGCGGACGTGGGCGACCACGTCGTGGCCGTCGTCGGCCAACGCGTTCGCCGTGTTGCGCCCGAGCCCGGTGGATGCCCCGGTCACCAGAATCAGTGCCATGTCAGTCATCTCCCGTCTGTGGGGTGATGGGTGCGGTGAAGTGGTCGGGAGTGCCCGCCGCTTGTCGAGGTGGTGCGTGAAGTGGCCCGCTCCGACCAGGCCTCGCCATCGCCGGACCTGCCCGTGCTGAAGGACGAAGCTCCGAGTGTCGGCGTCAGCGGCAGACGCCGGCCCAGATGGTTTCCCTTTCGGCGATCAATTCGGCGGAGTGGTCGGAGACCGAAGCGAAGAGGCGGGAGCGGTGTCCTGGGTGGCGGCCCAGGAGGCGAGCAGGTTCAGGCCTTCTTCGGAGGGTGAGCCGGGTTCGGCGGTGTAGATGACGAGGGTGAGGCCGGGTTCGGCGGCCATGACCAGGGACTCCCAGGAGAGGGTGAGGTCGCCGACGACCGGGTGGTGGAAGCGTTTGATGCCGGTGCCGTGGTGGGTCACGTTGTGGGCGCCCCAGCGGGTGCGGAAGGCATCGCATCGGGTGGACAGCTCACCCACCAGGTCGTGAAGGTCCTTGTCGTGCGGGTTGCGGCCGGCCTCGGTGCGCAGCAAGTCCACGGTCATGTCGGCGGCGCGATCCCAGTCCAGGTAGAAGCGGCGGGCCGCGGGGTCCAGGAACTGGTAGCGGGCCAGGTTCGGCGGCTGGGCGTGGCCGGTGTACAGGTCGCTGAAGAAGGCACGGGCGAGCTGGTTGGCGGCCAGCACGTCCAGACGGCCGTTGACGACGAACGCGGGCCCGGCGGTGACGGCGTCCAGGGTCCACTGCAGGCTCTTGTGCAGCGTCCGCTGCCGACTGGAACGTGACCGTGGGCGGGCGAGGGTGTCGGAGCCTTCCTGGGCCTGGGCGAGGTGGAGCAGGTGGGTGCGTTCGGCGTCGTCGAGCTTGAGGGCGCGGGCGACGGCTTCGAGCACGGGGGGTGAGACGCCGGCGAGGTTGCCGCGCTCCAGCTTGGCGTAGTACTCCACGCTCACGTCGGCCAGCGCGGCGACCTCGCTCCTGCGCAGCCCCGGTACGCGGCGCCGGGTGCCGGGCGGCAGCCCGGCCTGCTCGGGGGTGATCTTGGCTCGCCGCGAGGTGAGGAACTCGCGGACTTCATCGCGGTTGTCCACACCCCGACCGTACGCCGCCCGCCCCTCCGTAGGGATGTACTGCCAGTACACCCCTTCTCAGTAACTCGCTGCCCGCATGGAACGGCGGTTACCTGGATGCTGTGGTGCTTTCCGCTCCCCCGTCACCGGTGGTGCAACGGGTGACGGACCTGATCCCCTTCGCCGAGCCGGAGGAGTTCTTCACCAAGTACCTGGCCTGATCACAACCGCCTGGGCCGCCAGTTGCCAGGCAACGATCCCGGCGCCGCGGGCGCCCACATACGACGAAGTAAGGAGACTCAGACATGCGTGGCGTAGTCATGCACACGGCCGGTGATGTCCGGGTGGAGGACCGTGAGGACCCGAAGATCATCGAGCCGACCGACGCGATCGTCCGGCTGACCGCGACCTGTATCTGCGGGTCGGACCTGTGGCCCTACCGCGGGATCGAGCCCGTCGATCACACGGCCATGGGGCACGAGTACGTGGGCGTGGTCGAGGAAGTCGGCTCCGACGTGAAGAACGTCAAGATGGGCGACTTCGTCGTCGGGTCGTTCGTCATCTCCGACAACACCTGCGAGATCTGCCGCTCGGGCTACCAGTCCGGCTGCGTGCACCGGGAATTCGTGGCACAAGCGATCGGCACTCAGGCCGAGAAGGCGCGCATCCCCCACGCGGACGGCACCCTGGTGGCCACGCCGGGGCAGCCGGACCCTGAGCTGATCCCGTCGCTGCTGGCCGCCTCCGACGTGCTCGGCACCGGCTGGTACGGCGCCGTCGCGGCCGAGGCCGGCCCCGGCAAGACGGTCGCGGTCGTCGGTGACGGCGCGGTCGGTCTGATGGCCGTCCTGGCCGCCAAACAGCTGGGCGCGGAGCGGATCATCGCGATGTCCCGTCACCCCGAGCGGCAGGAGCTGGCCCGGTTCTACGGCGCGACCGACATTGTCGAGGAGCGCGGTGACGCGGGCGTGGCGAAGATCAAGGAACTCACGGGCGGCCTCGGCGCACACTCGGTGGTCGAGGCCGTCGGGACCCAGGAGTCGACCATGCAGGCGATCAACTCCACCCGCCCCGGCGGGCACATGGGCTTCGTCGGCGTCAACTACGACGTCACGATCCAGGGCATCGACCTGTTCTTCGCCGGGATCCACGTGGAGGGCGGCCCCGCCCCGGTGCGCCGGTTCCTGCCCGAGCTGATCCAGCTCATCTGGGACCGCAAGGTCGACCCCGGCAAGGTCTTCGACCTCACCCTGCCGCTGGACCAGGCCGCAGAGGGCTACAAGGCCATGGACGAGCGGCGCGCCACCAAGGTGCTCCTAACCCTCTGACCTGGGTCCCCCGTCGGGGGTACTGGGCGCCAGGGGTCACATCCGCCACTCCAGCAACCGGATTACCCTATCCATTTTGATGGTACCGTGGTCGCAGTAAATCGGAAGGGGCTATCCGGATCGCGAATCGGATAGCCCTATCCGAATGCCATTCGGTCGTACTGCCCACGCCGCCGAGGCGGCGGCGTGGGCACCGTCGGCACGGCCGCGCCCCGGCGCCCGATCCACCGTCTCCCCAATACCGTTTCTGCGAAAGGATCGCTGTGACCACCATGTCGTTCGCCGACGCGGCACGCACGTGCCTCACCGCCAAGTACGCCAGGTTCTCCGGTCGCGCCCGGCGCGCGGAGTACTGGTGGTTCTCGGTGCTGTACACGAGTGCCACCGTCGTACTCGTCGGGATCAGCTTCGCGATCGAGGTCCCATTGCTGAGCGTCCTCCTGCTGCCGTTCATCGTGCCCATGCTGAGCGTCTCCGTCCGCCGGTTGCACGACACCGGCAAGTCCGGCTGGAGGATGCTCATCGCCCTGATCCCGGTCGTCGGCCCGATCGTCTACCTCGTGGGCATGGCGGTGGACAGCGCCCCGGGCGCCAACCAGTACGGCCCCTCCCCCAAGGCCGTCGGCCACCCCGTCGGCTGAGCCGGTCACGCACTGCGACCGTACGGCCGCCGCCTCCGTCGGATCGCACGAGGTGGCGGGCCTTGCCGGCGTCCGGCTCCGGTGCGCCGGCCCAGCCGTGCCAGACGCGCTGGCCTCGAGATCCACTGCACGTCGGCCGAAAGTAACTGAACCGGTACTCACCGGAAGCGAGTTGATGCGGGCCCAGCCGTCAGGACGCGTACCGCGGTGTCCACTGCGCCGCCGAGATCGCGGCACGCAGCTCGCCCTCCGTGGCCTCGGGTGCGACGCCGTCCTCGACGGCGGCCTTCGCCACGGCCAGCGCGATCTCGCGGGCCGCGTCCCGCATGCCCACCAGTGGTGGCAGCAGCGGGGTCATCCCGTCGGAGCCCGCCTGCACCGCGCACTCCCCCACGGCCCGCGCCGCCGCCACCATCATGCGGTCCGTCACCCGCGAGGCCCGGCAGGCGGCCACGGCCAGCCCGACGGCGGGGAAGACGTAGACGTTGTTGGCCTGCGCGACCGGCACCTCCCGCCCGTCCAGCTTCAGCGGCGGGAAGGGCGAACCGGCGGCGATCAGCGCCCTGCCGTCGGTCCAGCGGGCGACGTCGGCGGGGTCGGCCTCGGCGTGCGAGGTCGGGTTGGACAGCGGAAGGATCACCGGCCGGTCACAGGCGTCCGCCATCGTCCGCACGATCTCCTCGGTGAACGCGCCGTGCGCCGTGGACAACCCGATCAGCACCGTCGGCCTCACCTCGCCGACGACCCGCGCCAGATCAAGCGCACCCGCGCCCCACTGCCGTACCTCCGCGTCGTCGCGCGCGTAGACCCGCTGCTCGGGCGTGAGGTCGGTCCGGGAGCGCACCAGCAGGCCGTCGATGTCGACGAACCAGAAGCGGTCGGCCGCCTGCTGGGGGGAGAGGCCTTCGTCGACGAGTGCGGTGCGGATCATGTCGGCGACGCCGATCGCCGCCGATCCCGCGCCGAGGACCACGATGCGGTGGTCGGTCAACCCCGCTCCGGCGACCTGCGTGGCGGTGCTCAGCGCGCCGAGCGCCACGGCCGCCGTGCCCTGGATGTCGTCGTTGAAGGTCAGCAACCGGTTCTGGTAGCGGGCGAGGATCGGACGGGCGTGCGCGGTCGCGAAGTCCTCCCACTGCAGCAGGGTTCCGGGGAGTTCGGCCTCCACGGCGGAGACGAACGCCTCGATCAGCTCGTCGTACTCGGCACCGGTGACGCGGTGCCGCCTGCGGCCCAGGTAGTGCTTGCTGGCCAGCAGCTCCTCGTTGTCGGTGCCGACGTCGAGCAGGATCGGCAGGGTGCGCGCGGGATGGATACCGCCGATGGCGGTGTAGAGGCTGAGCTTGCCGATCGGGATGCCCATGCCGCCGACGCCCTGGTCGCCCAGGCCCAGGATGCGCTGGCCGTCGGTGACGACGATGACGTCGACCTCGGGATTGGGGCGGTTGCGCAGGATCTCGCGGAAGCGGTGCCGGTCCTCGTAGGTAAGGAACAGACCGCGTGGCCTGCGGTAGATCTCGCTGAAGCGCCGGCAGGCCTCGCCGACCGTCGGGGTGTAGACGATCGGCAGCATCTCCTCGAGGTGCCGGGTGAGCAGGTGGTAGAAGAGCACCTCGTTGGTGTCCTGCAGCTGCCGCAGGTAGATGTGCCGGTTGAGCGGCTTGTCGTACGCGAGGAACGCCTCGTACGCACGGTTCGCCTGGTCCTCCAGGCTCTCCGTGGCCGGCGGCAGCAACCCGTCCAGGCCGAGTTCGGCGCGCTCCTGCGGACTGAAGGCGGTTCCCTTGTTGAGCAGTGGATCGGCGAGCAGGGCGGTTCCGTGGGCATGGGCCGGGCCGGTCGATGTCATGGCGTTCCTCAAAATCGACAGAGTGGACGGGTGTCAGGGACGGGGGATGTTGCGCAGGTTGGCGCGGGCCAGGTCGAGCATCTTGCCGACGCCTCCGTCGAGCACGACCCGGCCCGCCGCGAAGGCGAACCCCTTCACCTGACCGGCCGAGATGTGCGGCGGGATGGACAGCGCGTTGGGGTCGGTCACCAGGTCGACCAGGACCGGTCCGTCGTGGGCGAGCGCCCGCTTGAGGCCGCCGACGACGTCCTCGGGCCGCTCGATGCGGATCGCCTCGATACCCGCGCCGCGGGCGATCGCCGCGTAGTCCACCGGCTCGTGGTCGGTCTCGTGGTCGGGCAGTCCTTCGACCAGCATCTCCAGCTTCACCATGCCGAGGGAGGAGTTGTTGAACACGATGGTCTTCACCGGCAGGTCGTGCAGCTTCACCGTGAGGAGCTCGCCCATCAGCATGCCGAGTCCGCCGTCGCCCGAGATCGAGATCACCTGGCGGCCCGGGTCGGTGAACTGCGCGCCGATGGCGTGCGGCAGCGCGTTGGCCATCGTGCCGTGCAGGAACGAGCCGATGACGCGGCGCCGTCCGTTGGGGGTCAGATAGCGTGCCGCCCAGACGTTGGACATCCCGGTGTCGACGGTGAACACGGCGTCGTCGTCGGCGAGTTCGTCCAGGACCGAGGCCGCGTACTCGGGGTGGATCGGGATGTGCCGTTCAACATTGCGGGTGTATGCGGAGACCACCGTCTCCAGCGACTTGGCGTGCTTGCGCAACATGCGGTCCAGATAGGAACGGTCCCGCTTGGCCTCGACCAGCGGCAGCACCGCGCGCAGCGTCTCCCGTACGTCGCCGTGGACACCGAGTTCCAGCACCGTACGGCGGCCGAGGCGCCCCGCTTCGTGGTCGATCTGCATGGTCTTCGCCTGCGGCAGGAAGTCGTTGTACGGGAAGTCGGTGCCCAGCAGGACGACCAGGTCGGCCTCGTGCATCGCGTCGTAGCAGGCCCCGTAGCCCAGCAGGCCGCTCATGCCGACGTCGTAGGGATTGTCGAACTGGATCCACTCCTTGCCGCGCAGCGAGTGCCCGACCGGGGCGGCGGCCTTCTCGGCGAGCGCCATGACCTCGGCGTGCGCGTCCCGGACTCCGGCGCCGGCGAACAGCATCACCTTCCGTGCCGCGTTCAGCTTCTCCGCCAGCGCCCGCACCTGCGCCTCCGGCGGGACGACGCGACCGTGCTCGGTGACCAGGTCGCTGGTCCCGGTCGGGTGGGTCGCCTGGGCGTGTGCGACGTCGCCCGGTATGACGAGCACCGACACCGCGCTGTTGCCGAGTGCGCGCTGCATGGCGATCCGCAGCACCCGGGGCATCTGCTCGGGGGTGCCGATCATCTCGCAGTAGTCGCTGCACTCGGTGAACAGCCGCTCGGGATGCGTCTCCTGGAAGTAGCCGGTGCCGATCTGGGTGGACGGGATGTGCGAGGCGAGCGCCAGTACGGGCGCCCCGGAGCGGTGCGCGTCGTACAGACCCTGGATCAGGTGGGTGTTGCCGGGGCCGCAGCTTCCGGCGCACACCGCGAGCTTGCCGGTCAGCTGCGCCTCCGCCGCAGCGGCCAAGGCGGCGGCCTCCTCGTTGCGTACGTGCACCCACTCGATGCCGTCGGTGCGCCGCACCGCGTCGACCACCGAGTTCAGGCTGTCGCCCACCACTCCGTAGATCCGCTCCACGCCCGCCTGGCGCAGGATGTCCACCAGTTGCTGGGCCACGCTCAGGTTCCGCATCGCCGGACTTCTCCCCTCGGGTCGCACACCCGTGTCGAGTGGCTCTTGGCCGGCCACTCCAAATTTAGTTGACACGTCCAGTATGGACTGCGACTGTCCATGCGTCCAATGCCGTTCTTCTGTGTCATCTATGTCGCAACAACATGGATGAGAGAATCGCGGTATGGATCTGCAGGCCCTGCGCTGGTTCCAGGCGGTCGCCGACGGGGAGACCGTCACGGAGACCGCCCGTCGCGCCAACATCACCCAGCCCGTCGTCACCAGGACGCTGGCCCGGCTGGAGAAGGAGGTCGGCGCCCCACTGCTGCGGCGCAGCGGCAGACGGCTGTATCCGACAGCCGCGGGGCGGCTGTTCAAGGAGTACGCGGACACCGTGCTGGCCCGGTGGGACGACGGGCTGCGGGCCGTGTCGGAGTTCGTGGAGCCCGACACGGGCATGGTGCCGTTGGGTTTCATGCACACCTTCGGCACCTGGCTGGTGCCCGAACTCATCAGCGGCTATCTCCAGGTGCACCCCGGCGCCCGGTTCGACCTGCGCCAGGACGCCGACCCCGCGCTCATCGACACCCTGCGCTCGGGCGCCGTGGACCTCGCCGTCACCGCACCCGCCCCCGCCGTCCCGGGCCTGCACTGGCGGTGGCTGCTGACCGAGCCGCTGCTGCTCGCCGTCCCGCCCGGGCACCGGCTCGCCGGCCGCCGACGGGTACGGCTCACCGAGGTCGCCGACGAGCCGTTCGTCGTGCTGCGCACCGGAATGGGACTGCGCACCATCGTGGAGGAGGCCTGCCGCGAGGCCGGGTTCGCGCCGCGCATCGCCTTCGAGGGCGACGAGGTCGCCACCCTGCGCGGCCTGGTCGGCGCGGGACTCGGGGTCAGCCTGCTCCCCACCCAGCAACCGGTCCCGCCGCGAGGTTTTTCCGCCTCGGCCGGCGCCGGGCACGGCGAGGGCGCTGTGCCCCTGATCTCGGTGACCAACCCTGCCCCCGCCCGGCAGATCGGCCTCGCCTGGTTCGCCGACCGCCCGCTCCCGCCCGCCTCGCGCGCCTTCCGGGACCACGTACTGCGCGCATGGCCGCAGTGAGCGAAGGTGCTGCCTGTGCACCGGGCCGGCCGTCAGAGAAGTTCGAGCAGCTTCTCGGTGAATTCGTCGGTGGTCGCCGTGCCGCCCAGGTCGCGGGTGCGGACGTCCGACTTCGCCAGGACGGCGGCGATGGCCGCGTTGATGTCCTCGGCGGCCTCGGGATGGCCGAGGTGGTCCAGCATCAGCACCGTCGAGCCGATCGCGCAGAGGGGGTTGGCGATGCCCTGTCCGGCGATGTCGGGTGCGGAGCCGTGCACCGGCTCGAACATGGAGGGGAACTCCCGCTCCGGGTTGAGGCTGGCGGACGGCGCGATGCCGATGGAGCCGGCCACGGCAGCGGCCAGGTCGCTGAGGATGTCGCCGAAGAGGTTGGAGGCGACGACCACGTCGAAGCGGGCCGGGTCGAGGACGAACTTGGCTGCCAGCGCGTCGATGTGCTCCTGGTCCCAGGTGACGTCGGGATGGTCGGCGGCGCGTTCGGCGACCAGCTCGTCCCAGAAGGGCATGGTGTGGATGATGCCGTTGGACTTGGTGGCCGAGGTGAGCCGGCCGCGGCGGCGGGCGGCCAGCCGGAAGGCGTAGTCCACGATCCGGGTGACTCCGGCGCGTGTGAACACCGCTTCCTGGACCGCCAGTTCCTCCGGCTTGCCCCGGTTCAGCCGACCGCCGATCTCGCTGTACTCACCCTCGACGTTCTCGCGTACGACGACCAGGTCCACCTCGCCCGCCGCAGCGGCACGCAGCGGACTGTCCACGCCCTCGAAGACCCGCACCGGCCGCAGATTGACGTACTGCCGGAAGTGGCGGCGGATGGGGATCAGCAGCCCCCACAGGGAGACGTGGTCCGGCACGCCCGGGTAGCCGACGGCGCCCAGCAGGATCGCGTCCACCTCGCGCAGCCGGTCCAGGCCGTCCTCCGGCATCATCGCGCCCTCGCGCAGGTAGCGCTCACACGACCAGTCGTAGGAGGCGTAGGAGAAGGTGATGCCGTGGCGGCGACCGACCGCGTCCAGGACGCGCTGGGCGGGCGGAAGGACCTCGGTGCCGATGCCGTCACCGGGGATGAGAGCGATGCGGTGGTTCTGGTCTGTCATGCGGCCGATTGCATCAGCGGGCCGGTCGGCACGTCCAAGACCCAATCCGGATCGCCCTTATAAGGCAGCGCGATAAGCGCCCTGAGCAGGCCCTTTGATCGCTATGTGGCGGCATCCTCCCGCCGCAGGGCGCAGTCGAGGAAGGCTCTGGCCGCCGGGGACAGCGGGGCCTTGCGACTGATCAGCCCGATACGCAGTACGGGATTCGGCTCCAGGTCCAGCACCAACGCGCCCGCCCGCTCCGCCATCCGCCGCCACGAGTCGGTCATCACCGCGAGCCCCACTCCCGCCAGCACCATGGGCAGCACCGACGCTCGGTGCTCGGTCTCGGCGGCGACGGTGAACTCGACGCCACGCTCGCGCAGTTCGTCCACGTAGGCCCGCCCGGCCGTCCCCCGCTGAACGATGATCAGCCGTTGCCCGGCCAGCTCCTCACCGGCCACCGTTCTGCCCGCGCGGAACGGGCCGTCGGGCGGAGCGAGCAGCACGAGCCCCTGCACGCCGACGGGGTGGGCCACCACCTCCTTCTCGGGCAGTGGGCCGGGGATGGTCAGCAGCCCCAGCTCGGCAGCGCCGGTGCGCACCATGTCGATGACGTCCCGCGGGGTGAAGGCGGCGCGGACGCACACCCGCACTCCCGGGTGACAGCCGCCGAAGTCGCGGATCATCGAGGTGAGCGGCTCCACGGCCGGGGAGGGCATCGCGGCGATGTCGATCCTGCCGGTGCGCAGTTCCTGGACGGCGTCGACGCTGGCGCGCGCCGTCTGCATGCTGCGTACGGCGGCGCGTGCGGGCTCGATCAGCGCGGAGCCCGCCTCTGTCAGCACGGCCCGCTTGCCGATCCGGTGGAACAGGGCGGTGCCCAGATCCCGCTCCAGCGACCGCACCGTCTGCGACAGCGCCGGCTGCGAGACGTACAGGGCCGTGGCTGCCCGGTTGAAACCGCCGTGGTCGAAGATCGCGAGGAAGTACTCCAGCTGCCGGATGTCCATGCGGCGATTCTCACTCCCCGACAGGCCGGCTGATCCACGACGGCCTCGTCGTGCGGCCGTCTCCCTGAGGACCTCGACAGTCAACAGTTGATACAACATCTTCCTTCTTGAAGCCCTCACGGGGCGGGTCCAGGCTCCGCGATCACGAACCCGTTCCAGGCAGGGACGTCTCTCCGCTTCAGCCGCGTACTGAGGGAGAATCATGCAAAGGCAGGGACACTGCGTGACCTGCTCCTTCCTTTGCAGCGCCGACAGAAACGTAGATGATCATGACGTCAAGCGACCGGTCGCAGTCGGCCGAGCTCCTCACCAAGAAGCATCTGCAAGCAGGCCTGGCGTCCGAAGAAGGCTATGTTCGGATGCTCATTGTCGTGAACCTGCTGCGCACCTCCATGCAGCTGGCGACACGGTCGGACGCCTACCATCGGCAGTACGGCTGGTCGTGGGCCGGCTTCCGGCTGCTCGCCTTCCTCTGGAGCGAGGGCGACTTGGAGATCAGGCGGCTGGCCGAGCTGAGCATGTCCACCCGCGCCGCGGTGAGCAGCGCCGTGAACAAGCTGGAAGCCGCCGGCATGGTGCGGCGCAAGCCCGTCCCGGACGATCGACGGCTGGTCGTCGTACAGCTCACCGACTCCGGCCGGGCACAGATGGAGCCTGCGATGAAGGGGCAGCTCGCACTGGAAGAGGAGTTGCTGAGCTCCCTCGGGCCGGAGCAGCAGCGCCAGCTCATGGAACTGCTCCGGACGGTGGCCGAGGCCGTCGACACCCGGTGACGGCTGACGTCATACGGCCGTGAGCAGGGCTCCCATGCCGGCGAGCCGAAGGTTTTCGAACACTTCTCTGAACGACACGGGAGCTTCACCTCCATTCGGATCGTAAAGCGCTTGACGACCTCGCGGACGACTCGTAAGATAGTGGATACGTCAACCGGCTATTCAGGAGCCGCCGGGCGACCATCTCAGAGCCGCCCGAAATCTCATCACCGAAAGGTGAGACAGCCATGCCGCAATACCGTTCGATCCACCAGGTCAAGCAAGGCCGCACACCCATTCAGGCGCACCGCGACCTCAATGGACTCGTCGAGGACGAGCTGAGTCGGGAAGGATTCGACGGCCCCACGACGCTCTTTTACCGTCACGGGGATCCGCAGAAGTTCCGCACCGAAGGCCGTTTCCACAACACCACGTTCGACAGCAACGTACTCAAGACGAGTGACAGCGTTTCTGCCGACGGTGTTCCCCAGCGCCTGTTCTACAACAGCGACGTTTCCATCTGGTCCAGCCGCCGGCAGGAATCCATGCCGTGGCTGTTCCGGAACGTGGACGGCGACGAAGTCTGGTTCGTCCACGAGGGAAGCGGCACTCTCGAATCGGAGTACGGCGCGCTGAAGTTCGGCGTCGGGGACTACGTGTTCGTCCCCAAGGGCGCGACCCGGCGCTGGATCGTCGACGAGCCGCTGAACCTGTTCGGCATCGAGGCCTACAGCGGCCAGCCGCACTTCCCGCACTATTCCGGCCTCGGTCGGCACGCTCCGTTCGACCCCGACCGGCTGAGGCTCCCCGTCCTCGGGGACGCCGTCACCGAGGCCGGCGAATACCGGATCCGGGTGAAGTACGACGGCGACTACTCCGACGTCATCAGCGAGACCCACCCGTTCGACGTCCTCGGCTGGAAGGGCGACCTCTACCCGTTCGCCTTCAACATCCAGGACTGGAACGTCATCACCTCCGACACGGTCCACCTGCCGCCGTCGATGCACGTCTTCCTGGCGGGCCCCGGCTTCACTCTGCTCAACCTGCTGCCCAGGCCCGCGGAGTCGACCCCAGGGGTGGAGCGGGCGCCGTTCCACCACCGCAACGCCGACTTCGACGAGGTCGTCATCGTCCACGGCGGCGCCGCCTTCGGCCAGCCTCTGCCGCGCGGCCTCATCGACCACTCCCCGCAGGGCATCCACCACGGCTGGCCGCAGGAGATCCACGACGCGGTCAGGGACGCCGGGGACGCCTACGACCGGATCGAGTGGGAGATCATCATGGTCGAAACGCGCAAGCCCCTCCGAGTCGACACGGTTATCGCTGAGGGAGTAGACAATGTCGAGTTCATCTGAGTCGCGCGGTTACGAGTCCGAGACCGTCACCCTCTTCTACCCCAACAAGACGGGAAGCCGTGAGGTCTACGCGTCCTGGGACGACACGGTGCTCGTGGAGGGAACGCTCCTTTCCCGGCCCGATGTCAAGCAGGACACGGTCATCGTCTTCCTGCATCCGATGGGGCCGCTGCACAACCTGCCGATGACGCAGGAGCTGGCCCGCCGCGGCGCCCACGTCTTCTGCGCGAACGGGCGCTACCCCAACAACGACGCCGCGCTCATCATGGAGAACGTCCTCACCGACCTCGGGCAGTGGGTTCGCTATCTGCGTGAGGAGCGCGGGTACGCGAAGGTCGTCATGGGCGGCTGGAGCGGTGGTGGATCGATCGCCACCACCTACCAGGCCCAGGCCGAGAAGCCCACGATCACCGAGACCCCGGCCGGTGACCCCGTCGACCTGTCCGGGCTGATCCCGGGCGAGGCCGTTCTCCAGCTGTGCTCGCACATCTCCCGGGCGGCGCTGCTCACCGATTCGCTCGACGCGTCGATCATCGACGAGACCAACCCGTTCCGCCGGAACCCGGATCTCGATCTGTACGGCGAGAACGCGCCGAAGCCGCCGTACTCCGCGGATTTCGTCGCCGAGTACCGCAAGGCCCAACTGGAGCGGAGCCGCCGCATCACCGCCTGGGTGAAGGAGCGGCTCGCTGAGCCCGGCCCGAACGGTGAGGAGGGCCTCAGCCTGCCGTTCACGGTCTACGGCACGATGGCCGATCCCCGCTGGCTCGACCCGTCGCTCGACCCGAACGAGCGGCAGCCCGGGACGTCCTTCATCGGCATCCCGTCCGTGGTGAACAACTCGCCGATCGCGCTGGCCCGGTTCTCCTCGCTGCGCAGCTGGCTCTCGCAGTGGAGCATCGACGAGTCCAACGCGAACACCGTGAAGTTCGGTTCCCAGGTGACGGTACCGACCCTGCTCCTCACCGCCGGCGCGGACAACGCGGTGCCCACCACGCACGCCGACCTCATCGCGAACGCCCTGAGCGGAACGGTCGACCGGCACCACCTCGTCGGCGCGAACCACTACCTCCGCAACCAGCCCGACAAGCTGGCGGAGGCGGCGACCACCGTACTGGACTGGCTGCAGAACCGGGGCCTGCACGCTCCCGTCGGCTGAGAGCCGGCTACCCGCGGAGCTGGGGATAGCGGCTTGCGTTGGCCCGCAGTCCGGGCATCCCCGGGATGGCGGCCGTCGTCGAGCGGATGACTGCGAGACGGCGGCCGCCGTCTTCTCTTCATGGCCGGACCGCCCCTCTCTCCGAAGCCGTCGTGATCTATCCGTCATTGTGATGAAGGACGAACAACCATGAGTTCCTACCGTGTCGGCCTGTTGGTGCCGAGTTCCAACACGACGATGGAGACCGAAGTCCCCGAAGCGCTACGGCGGGTGGCGGCCGCGACCGGTGACCGGTTCACCTTCCACTCCAGCCGCATGCGGATGAAGACGGTCAGCGCCGAAGAACTCGCCGCGATGAACGCCGATGCCGACCGCGCCGCCATCGAACTGGCCGACGCGGACGTGGACGTGATGGCCTACGCCTGCCTGGTCGCCATCATGTCCCAGGGCCGCGGCATACACCGCGAGATCG
>NZ_JBQQCE010000480.1:0-7500 GCF_052245645.1 Streptomyces sp. KR55
ACGTAGGCCCGCGTGTTGCGGATGGGGCGGCCGATGGTGGGCCCGCTCGCCGCTGTCCCGTCGAGGGCGGCGGCGGTCGACCACACGGTGGTCTCGGTGGGCCCGTAGAGGTTGGTGACCTGTGCTCCGGTCCGCGTCATGCGCTGGGCGAGGTCCGGGGGCAGGGCCTCGCCTCCGACGAGGATACGCAGCCCCTCGGCGGCCGACGGCCGTTCGGTCAGCAGCGCGTGCCACAGCGTGGGCGTCGCCTGCATGAGGGTGGCTCCGCTCGCGTCGATCAGATCCGCGAGGGCGGTCGGGTCGACGACGGTGTTCCGGTCGGCCACCACGACGCTCGCGCCGGTGATCAGCGGCAGGTGGAGTTCCAGGGCGTGGATGTCGAAGGCGATCGTGGTCACCGCCAGCAGCCGGTCCGCTGCGTCCAGGGGGAAGCGCTCGGCCATCGCGATGAGGAAGTTGAGCAGGGCGCGGTGCGGCACCACCACGCCCTTGGGCGTGCCGGTGGAACCGGAGGTGAAGATCACGTACGCCGGGTGCTCCGGCCGGAGCGGCACAGGCCGTTCCCGGTCCGTGAGGTCCCCACGGTCGTATCCGGCGGCTTCGGCGCGGACGTCCGGGTCGTCCAGGCAGTGCACGTGCGGTCCGCGGGGCAGCCGTGCGCTGTCGTCCCGGGTGGTCAGGACGGCGGCGGGCCGGGCGGCGGCGAGGATGCCCTCGATGCGGTCCCGGGGATGGTCGAGGTCGAGCGGAAGGTAGGCGGCGCCCGCCTTCTGTACGGCCAGTAGGGCGGCGACGAGCTGTGGGGTGCGGCGCAGGGCGAGGGCGACCACGGACTCGGGGCCGATACCGCGCGACGCCAGGAAGCGGGCCATCCGGTTCGCCTCGGCGTTCAGCTCCGCGTAGGTGAGTCCGGCTCCCTCGGGCTGCCGGAGCGCCAGGCCGTCCGGGGTGCGGCGGACCTGCTCCTCGAAGAGGGCGGGCCAGCAGCGCGGGGACGGCTCGGCGGCGGTGTCGTTCCACTCCTCGAGGACGCGGTGCCGCTCGGCGGGGTCGAGCACGTCCACCCGGGAGACCGGCCGGTCGGGGTCGTCGCCGACGGTCTCCAGCACCCGGCGCAGTCGCTCGGCCCAGCCGAGCACGGTCTGCCGGGTGAACAGGTCGGGCCGGTAGGTGAGGCGCATCCGCAGGCTGCTGCCCGGCAGGACGGTGAGGGTCAGCGGGTAGTGCGCGGTCCCGCTGCCTTCCGTGTCGGCGATCCGCATCCCGTGGTGGGTGGTCTCCTGGTCGCCGGAGGGCGCCGGGTAGTTCTCGAACACGTACAGCGTGTCGAAGAGTTCGCCGCCGGGCCCGGCGAGCCGCTGGATCTCGCCGAGGCCGAGGTACTCGTGGGGTGCAAGCACGGCGCGCTCCTCCTGGAGGCGACGCATGGTGGTGATCAGGGACGCGGCCGGGTCCAACCGCACCCGGACCGGCAGGGTGTTGGCGAACAGGCCGATCATCGACTCCACGCCGGGCAGCTCCGGCGGGCGCCCGGAAACGGTCGCGCCGAACACGATGTCGTCGCCGCCGGTCAGCCCCGCCAGCACCAGGGCCCAGGCGCCCTGCACCACGGTGTTCAGGGTGAGTCCGTGGCGGCGGGCGAGTTCGGTGAGCCGGGCGGTCAGGCCCGCGTCCACCTCGGTCTCGGTCTCCTCGGGCACCACCGTCTCCCGGCCGGCGCCGACCGGGCCGAGCAGGGTGGGCTCCTGAAGCCCGTCGAGATATCGGCGCCAGGCCGATTCGGCCTCCGCGCGGTCCTGCCGGGACAACCAGCGCAGGTACTCCCGATAGGCCACGGGCTGCGGCAGGGCGTGGTCGCTGCCGTCCTGGGCGTACATCGCGAACAGCTCGCGCAGCATCAGCGGGACGGACCAGCCGTCGAGCAGGAGGTGATGGCTGGTCAGCACGAAGCGGTGCTCGTCGGCGGCCAGTTGGACGAGTTCGCACCGGATCAGCGGCGGCTTGCGCAGGTCGAAGCGGGTGGCGCGGTCCTCGGCGAGGACCACCGCCAGTCGCTCCTGCCGTTCGGCCGGCGGCAGCGCGGACAGGTCCGTTTCACGCCAGGGCATCCGTACCCGGTCCGGCACCACCTGGACGGACTCGCCGTTGCGGCGCTCGCGGAAGGCGCCGCGCAGATTGCCGTGCCGGGCGAGGAGCCCGTCGGCCGCGCGGCGCAACGCCGCGGCGTCCAGCTCACCACGCAGATCGAACACGAACTGCAGGTGGTAGACGTCGGCCTGCCGCTCGTCGAAGCGCGCGTGGAACAGGAGCCCTTCCTGGAGCGCGGTCAGCGGCAGAACGTCCTCGATCCGCGCCTTGAAGCGCTTCATTCCTCGTCCCCGTCCTCGAACATGAACTCGTCCTCGAATGCCTCGATCTCGTCCTGGTCGAGGTCGACCAGGTCGAAGTCGGACACGGTGGCACCGCCCGCGTCGGCCCGCCCCACATGACGGGCCATCACGGTCAGCGACTGGATCCAGGTGTCCGCGAGGGCGGACACCTCGGCCTCGGTCAACAGGCCGTCCGGCCACGTCCAGACCGCGCGCAGCTCTGTACCGCCGTCGGCCGAGGGGCGGGTCGTGACGTTGACGGTGAGCGGGTTGCGCAGCGGCATCGCGCCGGGCGGGGCACCGGCCCCGTCCTCCGCGACCGCCTCGGGCGCCAGGCTCCAGTCCGCGCCGCGGGCGCCCTGGAACCGGCCGAGGTAGTTGAAGCCGATCTGCGGGGTCGGCAGAACGGCCAGCACAGGGGCGGTGTCCGGGTTGAGGTACCGCAGCAGCCCGTGCCCGATGCCCTGGTCCGGAACCGCACGCAGCTGTTCCTTGGCCCGCTTGAGTACCTCCCCGACGTTCGGCCCGGCCTCCCACAGGTCCGCCCAGTCCACCGGGCCGGGGTCGATCCGCACCGGGTGGACGCTGGTGAACCAGCCGAGGGTCCGGGACAGGTCGAGTCCGTCCCCGAGTTCCTCGTGCCGGCCGTGGCCCTCGACCTCGATGAGCACCGGCGCGTCCTGCGGCCGGTCCCGGCCGGCCCGCACCGCGAGAGCGAGGGCGGCCAGCAGGACGTCGTTGACGCCCGCGTTGTAGGCGGCCGGCACCTGGGAGAGGACGGTTTCGGTGACCGGTGCGGGCAGCGAAACCGTCAGCGACCGCGCGGTGGCCGCGGTGTCCCGGGCCGGGTCGAGGTCCCGGGCACCCAGCCGGTGCCCGGTCCGGTCGTACAGGCTTGTCCAGAAGTCGAGTTCGGCGGTGCGGGACGGCTTGGCCGCCTCCTCGGTCAGCACCGTCGCCCAGCGTCGGAACGAGGTTCCCACCCGGTCCGGGCGCGGTGTGCGCCCGGCCTCGGCCTCGGTCCACGCCGTCCTGAGGTCGTCCAGCAGCACGCGCCACGACACGCCGTCCACCGCCAGGTGGTGGACCGTCAGCAGCAGTCGGCCGGGCGCCTTCTCGCCCGCGTCGAACCAGACCGCCTGGAAGACCACTCCGTCGGCCGGGGAGACGCGTTCGCCCGCGGCGGCCGCCTCCTTGGCGAGGACCGCACGGACCGAGGCGTCGTCCATTCCGGTCACGTCGACCCGGTGCACCCGGTCGGTCACGGGTACGGAGCCGGCGGGCCGCACGCGCAGGCGCCAGTCGGCGTCGACCACTTCGAGCCGCAGGACGTCGTGGTGGTCGACGAGCGCTCGCAGAGCCGTGGTGAGGCCGGTCTCGGTGAGCGCGGCCGGCACCTGGAGCAGCACAGACTGCAGCAGACCGTCCAGGGTGCCGCCGCGCGCCCGCAGGTCGTGCACGACCGGGGTGAGCGGCACCTCGCCGACTCCGTCGTCGGCCGCGTCCGCCGGGGCGGTGACCGTGCCGACCACGGCGGCGAGCTGGGCCAGCGTCCGGGTCCGGAAGACGTCCTTCGGCGCCAGGTCGAGCCCTGCCGCGCGGGCCCGGCTGGCCAGCTGGATGGAGCCGATGCTGTCGCCGCCGAGTTCGAAGAAGTTGTCCTGCGGGCCGACTTCGTCCAGGCCGAGCACCTCGGCCACCAGGCGGCACAGCTGCTCCTCCCGCGGGGTGCGGGGAGCGGCAGTGCCACCGGAGCGGAAGACCGGGGCCGGCAGCTCGGCCCGGTCGAGCTTGCCGTTCGCCGTCAGCGGCAGTTCGTCCAGGGCCACGACCGCCGCGGGGACCATGTACTCCGGCAGGCAGTCCGCCGCGTGGGCGCGCAGCTGCTCCGGGTCGACGCCTCGCCCGCCGTCCGCCGGGACGACGTAGGCCACGAGGCGCTTGTCGCCGGGGCGGTCCTCACGGACGACGACCGCGCTCTTCCCTACGGAGGGGTGGCGGGTCAGGGCCGCCTCCACCTCGCCCGGCTCGATGCGGAACCCGCGCACCTTGACCTGGTCGTCGGCGCGGCCGACGAACTCCAGGGCGCCGTCGTGGCGGCGGCGTGCCAGGTCGCCGGTCCGGTACATCCGGGCACCCACCGGTCCGTACGGATCGGCCACGAACCGCTCGGCGGTGAGCCCGGAGCGGTCGAGATAGCCGCGGGCGAGACCGGCACCGGCGATGTACAGCTCGCCGACGATACCCGCGGGCACCGGTGCCAGCGCCGTGTCCAGCACGTAGGCGCGGGTGTTGGCGAGGGGCCGGCCGATGGGCAGCCGGTCGCCGAGTTCGTCGGCCGCGGACACCAGGTGGCTGGTGGCGCACAGGGTGATCTCGGTCGGGCCGTACAGATGGCGTACGACGATGTGCGGCGCAGCCCGCAGCACGCTCTCGACGGCCGCGACGGAGACCACGTCACCGCCGGTGAGGATCTCCTCGACGCCGCCGAGCGCGTCACCGAGGTCTTCGGCCACGACCCGGAAGAGGCCGGCCGTGAAGTGCACCCCGGTGATGCCCTCCGCCACGATCAGCCGCTTGAGCTCGGCGATGTCCGGCTCGCCGGGCGGGGCCAGCACGACGCGTCCGCCGGCCAGCAGCGGTACCCACAGTTCGTAGTCGGAGATGTCGAAGGCGTACGGGGCGTGCATCAGAACATGCCGGTGACGGTCGCCGTCGGCCCAGGACGGGTCGAGGGCCAGCTCCAGCAGGTTGCGGTGGGTGATCGTGATGCCCTTGGGCCTGCCGGTCGATCCGGAGGTGTGCATGACGTATGCCAGCCCGTCGGGCCGGTGCGGCACCTCGGGAGCGGTGCCGGCGTCCCCGCAGCCGTCGACGAGGACGACCTGGTCGGCGTTGCCGGGCAGCCCGCGCTCTTGCCAGACCCGGTCGGTGACCAGAATCCGGGCGCCGGCGTCGGACAGCACCTCGCGCATGCGCTCGGCCGGGTAGCTCTCGTGCAACGGGGCGTAGGCCGCGCCGGCCTTGAGGATGCCGAGCAGGGCGGCGACGAGGTCCGAGGACCGCTCCATCAGGACGGCGACGCGGTCCTCGGGCCGGACGCCGAGCGCGACCAGACGGTGGGCGAGGCCGTTGGCCCGCCGGTCCAGCTCGGCGTAGGTGAGGTGCCGGGCGCCGGAGGTGACGGCCACCGCGTCGGGACGGGTGCGGGCACGCTCGGCGAAGGTCGCGTGGACGGTGGACGACACGCCCGCGACGGGCACCTCGGTGGCGTTCCACTCGGTGCGCAGCCGCTGCCGTTCTTCCTCGTCGAGGAGGCCGATCCGGTCGATTGGCCGGTCCGGGTCGGTGACGAGGGCGCGCAGGACGAGTTCCAGGCGGGCGGCGATCCGCTCCGCGCTCGCGCGGTCGAACAGGTCGGTGCCGTATTCCAGCATTCCCTGGATCCCCGCGGGGACCTGGCCGTCCGTACGTTCCCGCAGGCTCAGGGCGAGGTCGAACGTGGCGACGCCGATGTCGACGCCGGCCGTCTCGACGGTCAGCCCCGGCAGCCGCAGCGACTCCTCGGGGGTGTTCTGGAAGGCCAGCAGGACCTGGAACAGCGGATGACGGGCCCGCGAGCGCGCCGGATTGACCAGCTCCACCAGCCGCTCGAACGGCACGTCCTGATGCGCGTACGCCGCCAGATCCGTCGCCCGCACCCGCGCCAGCACCTCACGGAACGTCGGACCACCCGACACATCCGTCCGCAACACCAGCGTATTGGCGAAGAACCCGACCAGATCGTCCAGCGCCTCATCCGTACGACCCGCGACCGGCGTACCGATCGGAATGTCCTCACCCGCACCCAGACGACTCAGCAACACCGCCAACGCCGCCTGCACCACCATGAACACCGACGTCGACGACTCCCGCGCCAACTCCACGACACCGCCGTGCAGTTCCGCGTCCCAGTCGACGCCCACCCGGCTTCCGGCGTACGTGGACTCCGCCGGTCGCGGGCGGTCGGTGGGCAGGGCCAGCTCCTCGGGGGCGCCGGCCAGGGCGGTGCGCCAGAACTCGAGCTGGGCGTGGGCCGCGCTGCCGTCCTCGTCCTCGTCACCGAGCAGGTCGCGCTGCCAGAGGGTGAAGTCGGCGTACTGGACCGGCAGCGGCTGCCAGTCGGGAGCGTGCCCGTCGTGGCGGGCCGCGTACGCGGTGCCCAGGTCCCGGGCGAGCGGCCCCATCGACCAACCGTCACCGGCGATGTGGTGCAGGGAGATCAGCAGCACGTGCTCATCGGCGCCGAGCGCGAACAGCGTGGCCCGCAGCGGAAGATCACGGGACAGGTCGAAGCCCTCCGCCGCCGCGGACCGCAGCAGTTCCGGCAGGGCCGTCTCGTCCGTCTCCACCACCGGCAACGGCACCTCGCACGGTTGCAGCACCACCTGCCGCGCCGTCCCGTCGACGTCCGGGAACACGGTCCGCAGGGACTCGTGCCGCGCCACCACGTCACCGAGGGCCGCGCGCAGTGCGGCACGGTCCAGGTGGCCGTGCAGCCGAAGCACCAGCGGCATGTTGTAAAGGGCGTCCGCGTCGTAGAGGCGGGCGAGCATCCACAGGCGGTGCTGGGCGAAGGAGAGCGGCAGGGGCGTGGGCCGGGTCCGGGGGCTGAGCGTGGGGCGTACGGTCCCGGAGCCGAGATCGGTGACCAGGGCGGCGAGTCCCGCCGGCGTCGGGGTGTCGAACAGGGCAGCCAGCGGCAGTTCGGCGCCGAGCACCGAGCGCACCCGGCTCACCAGCCGCGTGGCGAGCAGCGAATGCCCGCCCAGATCGAAGAAGCTGTCGTCGACGCCGACCCTGGGCAGGCCGAGGACGTCGGCGAACAGTCCGCAGAGCACCTCCTCGGCAGGCGTGCGCGGCGCCCGGCCCGTCACGGCCGTGTCGTAGTCGGGCGCGGGCAGCGCGTCGCGGTGCACCTTGCCCGTGGGCGACAGCGGGATGGCCTCCAGGGCGACAACCACGGCCGGAACCATGTAGTCGGGCAGGGCGGAGGCGACGTGGGCGCGCAGCTCGGCCGGGTCCACCTCCCCGGCGTCGTCGGCCGGAACGACGTACGCCACCAGACGCTTGTCCCCCGGCCGGTCCTCCC
>NZ_JBQQCE010000481.1:0-7467 GCF_052245645.1 Streptomyces sp. KR55
CCGCCGACCTCATCCAGCGCTACGGCTGACGTACGACGTGCGCCATCACCGTCCTCGCCGGCCTCACCCAACTCGGCCTGGGCTTCCTGCGCGTGGCGCGCACCGCGCTCGCCGTCAGCCCCGCCATCGTGCACGGCATGCTCGCAGGTATCGGCGTCACCATCGCCGTGGCCCAGCTGCACATCGTCCTCGGCGGCGCCCCCCACAGCTCCGTCGTCGACAACGTGCGCGAACTGCCCGCCCAGCTGGCCGACCTGCATCCGACTGCTCTGTCCATGAGCGTCCTGACCCTGGCCGTCCTGCTCGTCTGGCCGCGGATCCCCGGGCAGGTGGGGCGAGTCGTACGGCTGGTCCCGGCGGCGCTCGCCGCGGTGGCGGCGGCCACCGCTGTGGCCGCACTCGGCGGGCTGCGACTGCCCCGGGTCGACCTGCCGTCGTGGAGCAGCCACGCCCTGGCCGGGCTGCCGGAAGGACCGGTGCTCGGGATCGTCGCCGCCGTACTGACGATCACGCTGGTCGGCGGCGTCGAGTCGCTGCTGTCCGCGGTGGCCGTGGACAGGCTGGCCGCCTCCCGTCCCGGGGGACCGCCCGTGCCACGCGCCGACCTCGACCGGGAGCTGCGCGGCCAGGGCACCGCCAACATGGTCTCGGGCGCGCTCGGCGGACTGCCCGTCACCGGGGTCGCGGTGCGTAGCGCGGCGAATGTGCAAGCCGGTGCCGTCAGCCGGAACTCCACGATGCTGCACGGCGTTCTCGTAGTAGTCGCCGCGCTGCTGATGGTCCCGATCCTGGAGCTCATCCCGCTCGCCTCGCTCGCCGCCCTGGTGATGGCCGTCGGCATCCAGATGGTGTCCCTGCACCACATCCGTACGGTGACCCGCCACCGAGAGGTGCTGGTGTACGCCGTCACCACCCTCGGCGTGGTGCTCCTCGGCGTCCTGGAGGGTGTGGCGCTGGGGATCGCCGTGGCCGTCGGTGTCGCCCTGCACCGCCTCACCCGCACACGTATCACGCACTACGAGACGGAAGGAGTCCATCACGTACATGTACGAGGGCAGTTGACGTTCCTCGCGGTGCCAAGACTCAGCCGGGCCCTGCACCTCGTGCCCCACGGGACGGACGTGGTCGTCGAGTTGGACGGCTCGTTCATGGACCACGCGGCGTACGAGACACTGCACGACTGGCAGAAGACGCACACCGCGCGGGGCGGTTCCGTCGAACTGACGGGCCGCCGTGCCGAGGTCAGGATCGCCGAGCCCACCGGTTCCTCCGACCGCCACGGAGGTTCCCGGACCGCCGAGCCGACCGACTCGGGCGGCTGCCGATGCCGGCCCTGGACGCCCTGGCGCAACCACCAGTGCGAGCGGGACCGCCCGCAGACCGCGCAGCCGGCCGGTGAGCACCCGGGCGGAACCGGCGGCCAAGAGACCGTCGGGGTTGGTTCAGGCACGTGCGGTGAGGGCGTCCACGTCAGCGTCATGCCCGACCGGGAGGGGCGGCCCGGGCCGGGCGACACCGGCGGTCACGAGCCGAGCAGTCACCAACTGGTGCGCGGAATCAGCGCGTTCCAGCGCAACACCGCTCCCCTGGTGCGGGGTGAGCTGGCCCGACTGGCCCGGGAGGGACAACGGCCGTCCCAGCTCTTCCTCACCTGCGCCGACTCACGCCTGGTCACCTCGATGATCACCTCCAGTGGTCCCGGGGACCTGTTCGTGGTGCGCAATGTGGGCAACCTCGTGCCTCCCCCCGCTAACGCTGGGAGGTGCCCCCAGCCCGGCGAGGAGAGCGGGGACGACTCGGTGGCGGCGGCGATCGAGTACGCGGTGGACGTGCTGAAGGTGCGGTCCATCACGGTGTGCGGGCACTCCGGGTGCGGGGCCATGCAGGCGCTGCTCAGCTCCGAGCCGGACGGCGCGCGGACGCCCCTCAGGCGGTGGCTGCGGCACGGGCTGCCCAGCCTGGAGCGCATGGCCGACACCGGGCGGCCCTGGGCCCGGCTGGCCGGGCGCGCGCCCGCCGACGCGGTCGAGCAGCTCTGCCTGACCAACGTCGTGCAGCAACTGGAGCACCTGCGCGCCCACGAGTCGGTGTCCCGCGCGCTGCGCGAGGGCGCGCTGGAGCTGCACGGGATGTACTTCCACGTGGGGGAGGCGCAGGCATATCTGCTCGTCGATGCGGAGGAGGAGAAGGTGTTCGACACCGTGCGGCCGGTGGACCTGTCCGCATGACGCGCGGCCCGGTGCGGTCCGGGGTGTGAGGGGCGTTACAGGACTGAACCGGGTCCGCGCGCAGTCCGTGGGAAGGGATGACCGGCGTCGGAAGCGGCTCGAGGCCGGCCCGGTCCCCCATGGGCACGACCCTCGACAGGTCTAAACCAATATTCAGTCGACCCTTGTCATCGGACCACCAGGTCTGATGAGCTGTGGCCTGGGACACAACGGACACCCTTCGAGAGGGAGATGTCGTGAGCAACGAGAGCCTGGCCAACCTGCTTCGTGAGGAGCGTAGGTTCGCACCCCCCGCCGACCTGGCCGCCGACGCCAACGTCACGGCGGAGGCGTATGAACGGGCCAAGGCTGACAGGCTCGGCTTCTGGGCCGAGCAGGCCCGTCGGCTGACCTGGGCCAAGGAGCCGAGCGAGACACTGGACTGGTCGAACCCGCCGTTCGCCAAGTGGTTCAAGGACGGCGAGCTCAACGTCGCGTACAACTGCGTCGACCGGCATGTCGAGGCCGGGCAGGGCGACCGCGTCGCCATCCACTTCGAGGGCGAGCCCGGCGACAGTCGCGCCATCACCTACGCCGAGCTCAAGGACGAGGTCTCCAAGGCCGCCAACGCCCTGTTGGAGCTGGGAGTTCGCAAGGGCGACCGGGTCGCGGTCTATATGCCGATGATCCCCGAGACCGCGATCGCGATGCTGGCCTGCGCCCGGATCGGCGCCGCGCACTCCGTGGTCTTCGGCGGCTTCTCGGCCGACGCGCTCGCCACCCGCATCCAGGACGCCGACGCACGGGTCGTCATCACCTCCGACGGCGGCTACCGGCGGGGCAAGCCGTCCGCGCTCAAGCCGGCCGTCGACGACGCGATCGCACGTGTGGACAACGTCGAGCATGTGCTCGTGGTGCGCCGCACCGGTCAGGAGGTCGCCTGGAACGACGAGCGGGACGTGTGGTGGCACGAGCTCGTCGAGCGGCAGTCCGCCGAGCACACCCCGGAGGCGTTCGAGGCCGAGCACCCGCTGTTCATCCTCTACACATCCGGTACGACGGGTAAGCCGAAGGGCATCCTGCACACCTCCGGCGGCTACCTCACCCAGGTGGCGTACACCCACCACGCCGTCTTCGACCTCAAGCCGGAGACGGACGTGTACTGGTGCACCGCCGACGTCGGCTGGGTCACCGGCCACTCGTACATCGTGTACGGCCCGCTCGCCAACGGGGCGACGCAGGTGATGTACGAGGGCACGCCGGACACCCCGCATCAGGGCCGGTTCTGGGAGATCGTGCAGAAGTACGGGGTGACGATCCTCTACACGGCGCCGACCGCGATCCGTACGTTCATGAAGTGGGGCGACGACATCCCCGCGAAGTTCGACCTGTCCTCCCTGCGTATCCTCGGCTCCGTCGGTGAGCCGATCAACCCCGAGGCGTGGATCTGGTACCGCAAGCACATCGGCGCCGACCGCACGCCGATCGTGGACACCTGGTGGCAGACCGAGACCGGCGCGATGATGATCTCGCCGCTGCCGGGGGTCACCGAGACCAAGCCGGGTTCCGCGCAGCGTCCGCTGCCCGGCATCTCCGCAACCGTCGTGGACGACGAGGCGAACGAGGTCCCCAACGGCGGCGGTGGCTACCTGGTGCTCACCGAGCCGTGGCCGTCCATGCTGCGCACCATCTGGGGCGACGACCAGCGGTTCATCGACACGTACTGGTCGCGGTTCGAGGGCAAGTACTTCGCCGGTGACGGGGCGAAGAAGGACGACGACGGCGACATCTGGCTGCTGGGCCGGGTGGACGACGTGATGTTGGTGTCCGGCCACAACATCTCCACGACCGAGGTGGAGTCGGCGCTCGTGTCGCACCCGTCGGTCGCCGAGGCGGCCGTGGTCGGCGCCGCCGACGAGACGACCGGGCAGGCGATCGTCGCCTTCGTGATCCTGCGGGGTACGGCGGCGGAGACCGAGGACCTGGCGGGCGAGCTGCGTGACCACGTGGGCGCCACCCTCGGCCCGATCGCCAAGCCGAAGCGGATCCTGCCGGTGGCGGAGCTGCCGAAGACCCGCTCCGGCAAGATCATGCGTCGGCTGCTGCGGGACGTCGCGGAGAACCGCCAGCTCGGCGATGTCACAACGCTGACCGACTCCACGGTCATGGATCTCATCCAGGCGAAGCTCCCGGCGGCGCCCAGCGAGGACTGAGAACCGTCGAGGGCTGAGGGCGACCCAACAGGGCACCCGGCGACAGACGCCTGACAGGCGCGCCGGGTGCCCTTTTTGCACCTAACGTGAAGTTCACCGGACCGGTCCGCCGCATCTTAGGTAAGCTAAGGAAAGCGTCAACAACGCAACAGTGATCTCAGGTGCGCCGGGAAGTCTGGTCGGCATGTGTTCTGTGCTGCCCACCGACCGGAGGTCTCACCGTGACCGCGCCCATCACCCCCCGCAAGGTACTCGGACGCCTGTCGCTGCCCGAGCGGACCTTCGTCGTGGACGCGCTGCGCACCGAGACCGTCGGCGGTGTGCTGCTGCTCCTCGCCGCCGTCACCTCGCTGCTCTGGGCGAACATACCCGCGCTGCACGACAGTTACGAGACCGTCAGCCACTTCCACCTGGGCCCCGAGGCCCTCGGCCTCAACCTGTCGATCGAGCACTGGGCCGCCGACGGCCTCCTGGCGATCTTCTTCTTCGTCGCCGGTATCGAGCTCAAGCGTGAGCTGGTCGCCGGTGATCTGCGCGACCCCAAGGCGGCCGTCCTGCCCGTGGTCGCCGCACTGTGCGGCATGGCCGTACCGGCGCTCGTCTACACGCTCACCAACGTCCTCGGCGGCGGCTCCCTGGACGGCTGGGCCGTGCCCACCGCCACGGACATCGCCTTCGCGCTCGCCGTGCTCGCCGTCATCGGCACGTCTCTGCCGAGCGCGCTGCGCGCCTTCCTGCTCACCCTCGCCGTCGTCGACGACCTCTTCGCGATCCTCATCATCGCGGTCTTCTTCACCGAGACGATCGACTTCGCGGCGCTCGGCGGCGCGGTCGTCGGCCTCGGCGTCTTCTGGCTGCTGCTGCGCAAGGGAGTACGCGGCTGGTACGTGTACGTCCCGCTCGCCCTGGTGATCTGGGCGCTGATGTACAACAGCGGCGTCCACGCCACCATCGCCGGCGTCGCGATGGGCCTGATGCTGCGCTGCACCACCCACAAGGGTGAGGAACACTCCCCCGGCGAGCACATCGAGCACCTGGTGCGCCCCCTGTCCGCGGGCCTGGCCGTACCGCTGTTCGCCCTGTTCAGCGCAGGCGTCTCGCTCTCCGGCGACTCCATGAAGGACGTGTTCACCAAGCCGGAGACCCTGGGTGTCGTCCTCGGTCTGGTCGTCGGCAAGACGATCGGCATCTTCGGCGGCACCTGGCTCACCGCCCGCTTCACCCGGGCCACGCTCAGCGACGACCTCCAATGGGCCGACGTCTTCGCCGTCGCGTCGCTCGCCGGCATCGGTTTCACCGTCTCGCTGCTCATCGGCGAGCTGGCCTTCGAGGGCGACACGGTCCTGACGGACGAGGTGAAGGCGGCCGTACTGACGGGCTCCCTCATAGCGGCGCTGGTCGCCGGCACGCTGCTGAAGGTGCGCAACGTCAAGTACCGCCGGCTGTGCGAGGCCGAGGAGCGCGACGACGACCTCGACGGCATCCCGGACATCTACGAGGAGCACGACCCGGCGTACCACCTGCGGATGGCGGAGATCTACGACCGCAAGGCCGCGGAGCACCGCAGGCTCGCCGCGATCAGGGAGGCGGAGCGACGCGAGCTTGCCGAAGTCGCGGGCGGGGCAGGCGAGGAGAACGACGGTCCGGCATGATCTGACGGGACGGTACAAAAGTCGGGACCGTACGCAATCAGGCATGGACGGACCCGTACGCAGAAGAGGGAGACCGCGATGAGCGCACCCGACGGCAGCCCGGTCGGCGCCGAACGCAGCATCGGCCAGTTGTTCGCCTCGGCGACGACCGAGATGTCGGCGCTGGTGCACGACGAGATCGCACTGGCGAAGGCGCAGATCAGGCAGGACGTCAAGCGCGGAGCAACGTCCGGCGGCGCGTTCGTCGCGGCCGCCGGACTCCTCGTCTTCTCCCTGCCGATGCTGAACTTCGCCCTGGCCTACGGCATCCGGACCTGGAGCGACTGGAACCTCGCGATCTGCTTCCTGCTGTCCTTCGCGGCGAACGTCCTCATCGCCCTCGTCCTCGCCCTGATCGGCGTCGTGTTCGCGAAGAAGGCCAAGAAGGGCCGGGGCCCGCAGAAGGTCGCCGCGTCGGTGAAGGAGACGGCGGGCGTGCTGCAGAAGGCCAAGCCGCATCCGCGACCGGAGCGGCCGGAGCTTCCCGAGCTGCCCCAGGACCGCGTGCCCGAGGCCATCGAGGCTGTGGCACGCTCGTCGTCATGACGGAACCCGACACCCCTTCGGCGCAACCCGCCTCGGTCGTACGACCCGAAGGTCCCTGGCTGCACCGCGACGTCGCGGCGAACGGCGCGCGGTTCCACATCGCGGAGCTGGGCGACGGACCGCTGGTGCTGCTGCTGCACGGCTTCCCGCAGTTCTGGTGGACCTGGCGGCACCAGCTGGTGGCGCTCGCCGACGCCGGGTTCCGGGCCGTCGCCATGGACCTGAGGGGCGTCGGCGGCAGCGACCGCACGCCCCGGGGTTACGACCCGGCCAACCTCGCCCTCGACATCACGGGCGTCGTACGGTCCCTGGGCGAGCCGGACGCCGCGCTCGTCGGCCATGACCTGGGCGGCTATCTGGCGTGGACGGCGGCCGTGATGCGCCCGAAGCTCGTACGGCGCCTGGTGGTCGCGTCGATGCCGCATCCGCGGCGCTGGCGCTCGGCGATGCTCTCCGACGTCAAGCAGACGGCCTCGAGTTCCCACATCTGGGGGTTCCAGCGGCCGTGGATCCCGGAGCGGCAGCTCGTCGCGGACGACGGGGCGCTGGTGGGCCGGCTGATCCGGGACTGGTCCGGCCCGCGGCTGCCGGAGGACGGTGCCGTGGAGACGTACCGGAGGGCGATCTGCATCCCTTCGACGGCGCACTGCTCCATCGAGCCGTACCGCTGGATGGTGCGGTCCCTGGCCCGGCCCGACGGCCTCCAGTTCAACCGGCGCATGAAGCGGCCCGTGCGGGTACCGACGCTGCATCTGCACGGCTCCCTCGACCCGGTGATGCGGACCAGGAGCGCGGCCGGTTCCGGAGAGT
>NZ_JBQQCE010000482.1:0-7463 GCF_052245645.1 Streptomyces sp. KR55
GGGTGGCAGCAATGGATCCGGCGTGGGGGAGGGCCGTGCTCTCGGTGGTTTATCGCGGGCGCCTGGTCAGAGGTTCTGGCCGCCTGAGACTTCAATATCCTGGCCGGTGATCCAGCGCCCCTCCTCGGAGACCAACATGGCGATGACCATGCCAATGTCGTCGGGTTCGCCGATCCGCCCGAGCGCGAACGTCTTCGCCAGGTCCGGAATGATCTCAGGGTTCTTTGCGAAAGCATCATCGGCGAAGCGGGTGCGGGTGGCGCCAGGGGCGACGGAGTTGACGCGAATGCCGCGAGCGCTGAACTCCTTGGCCATATACCGGGTGAGGACCACCATGGCGCCCTTGAGGGCCGCGTAGACGGAGTAGCCGGGCGCAGTCACGTGGGGCAGCGTGGAGTTGCTGGTCAGGTTAACGATGGCGCCGCCGTCGGTCAGCAGCGGCAGCAGGGTCTGGGTGAGGAAGAAAGGGCCCTTGAACAGGGCGTCGGTGAGCTTGTCGAATTCCTGCTCAGTGGTCTCCTCGATCAACGCCATCCCGGCGAAACCCGCATTATTGATCAAATGGTCGAAGGAGCCCCGCTCGAAGGTCTCGCGCAGCGCGTCAGCCACGGCCTCGTGAAAGGCAGGAAAGCCTGCCGCGTCGCCGATGTTCAGGTGTAGCGCCACGGCGGTGCCGCCCAACTGCTCGATCTTGCGGACGGTATCCTTGACGCCCTGCTCGTTGGAGCTGTAGGTCAGGATGACACCGGACCCGCGCTTGGCGATCTGGACGGCCGTGCTCTGGCCGATGCCGGAACTCGCGCCGGTGACGACGGCTACCTTCATCTGTCGTGCCTCCTGGGCATCCGGAGCCTGAAGGCTCCGTACGGAAAGTGACACCTCAAGGCAACCGTGTCGCCGCACTCGCGAAAAGAAAGATCCTCCCGACCTCTTGCCCAATCCTGCTGCGCTCCTGAGCTGCCGGGCGGAGGTCCCTTTGCGCCCGCCGGAGAGGGCGAGAATGCTGCCCGTCTCCACGCGCGTCTGACTTTCTTGCGGACACCAGGCCAAACTCGACTCCACCAAACGCGTCCTTGACGAGGTGCGCCCGACCGAGGGGCCAGTACCGGTGGCCCTGCACCGGCACCTGGAAGCGATCGTCCCCGCCACGCTGACCAGGTCCGCGTCCGCCGCGACCTGCACCCCTTACGCGCCGGTGACGACACCGTCACCGACCTCAAGATCCTCACAGGCCGGCGCATGGACCTGGTCGCCGACCGCACCCGCACGGTCAACCGTCTGCGAGCCCAACTCACCGGCATCTTTCCCGGCCTGGAACGGGCGCTGGATCTCACCAACACCGGCCCGCTCACCCTGCTGACTGGCTACCAGACCCCCGCGGCCATCCGCCGGACAGGCAACAAACGGCTGGGGACCTGGCTGCGCAACCGCCACGTCGTCCGCGCCGACCGGCTCGCCGAGATCGCCGTCCAGGCCGCCGAGCGACAGCACACCAGCCTGCCCGGGGAGAAACTGGCCGCCGGACTGGTGCACACGCTGGCCAAGGAGGTGATGGCCCTCAACCAGCAGGTCGCCGAGTTCGACAAGGCCATCGAGGCCCGGTTTCGCGACCACGGCGCCTTTGAGGTGATCACGAGCATGCCCGGCCTGGGGACCATCCTCGGCTCCGAGTTCCTGGCCGCCACCGGCGGCGACATGACGGTCTTCGGCACCGCGACCGTCTCGCCGGCTTCGGCGGCGTCGCCCCGGTGCCCGCGATTCCGGGAAGATCAGCGGTAACCTGCGACGTCCTCAGCGAAACAACCGCCGCCTCCAACGCGTCTTCTACATCTCGACGTTGTTCAGCATCCGGCACTGCGAGGAGTCGCGCCGGTTCTACGACCGCAAACGCGCCGAGGGCAAGCGCCCATTCAGGCAGTAGTGGCACGGAGCGGGGACGCGCACCCCACGCCGACTCCATCACCGGGCAGATGTCATGCGATAGTTGACGACCTTCTCAAGCGTAGAGGAACGGCGTGCAGAAACGAACAAGGGAGGCCGACCGAATCGATATCACCAGGAGATCCCACTCAGGAAGAGCTACACCCACTTCCTGTGGTTGAGGTCCTCGGCTCGGGGCGCGATGTGGCTGGTCCAGTCCCTCGTCGCCCGCTGCACCCACGCCTACCCGAGGGAGCTCCACCCGTCAGGCGCACGCCGCCGTGGTGTCGACGGGTGGCGTCAAGGGATTCAAGGTGATTCCCCGCCGCTGGGATGTCGAGTGGACCTTCGGCTGGCTCATGCACCACCGACGCCTCGCCCGCGACTACGAAACCCACTCCCACCGCTCCGACGCCATAATCCACATCGCGATGGTCGACCTCATAAGCCGACGACTTACCCGCGAATCCACCCCGAACTGGTGCAACACCTGAACCTCGAACCCAACACCCCGCCAGCACGAAACGCTCTGTCAACTTGAGTTTCGACCTCAGCCGTCCTCGCGCATCAGCCGCCCCACGATGTCGTCGTCGGTCATCCTGCCCTCATGGTTCCTGGCGTCCGGTTCGCATTCCTTGGCCTCCCTGGCCCAGGCGTTCGGTCAGAGGTTGTGGAACACGGTCGAGACGAGCCTCCGGCGGGGTGGTGTTCCTGAACCGAGCTGAGCCCGTCCCGAGGGGACCGGGCCAGACCGCAGCCGTAGCCTTCGAGGCAGGGCTACGGGAAACCCTGCCGTAGACGCTCTATGAGGAGGCAAGGACGACGCCGGGGATTCTGAGCGAAATACTCCGCGCCGAGCGACTCGATCGGCCTTGGGGCCGAACCGTACCCGCTCCAGCGGGACGTAGTCGAACCGTTCGGCGGGAGCGGGCGGTAAATCGGCCGGTTCATGCCCGACCGTCAACGGACACTCTCACTCGAATACGAACTCACGCCGTTTCCGCGGCTGGCTGCTTGGCAGAGGAAATGCGTAGATCTGCCAAACTGTCGACGGTGCGCGTCTCCTTCAGCTTCCACACCGAGAACAATGTGATTAGACACGCCACCGCCATATAGATTGCGATGCTGATCGTACCGAAACGCATGAGAAGTGCGGTGGCGATCATTGGCGCGAAGGCGCCGCCGAGGACAGCGCCGATCTGAATCCCCAGGGACACCCCGGAGTACCGCAGCTCGGTCGGGAAGGTCTCCGCGAAGAAGGCCGGTTGGACGGCGTAGATCAAGCTGTGCAGCAGCCCCAGTGAGACCAGCATGGCGAGCGTGATCAGCCAGAAGGATCCGGTGTTCACCAGCGGCCAGAACGCGAAGGAGAACACTGCGAGTCCGCCTGCCCCGGTCATCATGACGCGGCGGCGCCCAACCCGGTCGGACAGCGCGCCGGCCAGTGGCAATCCAACGGCCTGGGCCGTCGAACCGATCAGGACCGCGCCGAGCAGCGTGCCCTTCGACAGCCCGAGGAACGTGGGATTGCTCCCGTAGGAAATCACAAATGCGACCAGGACGTAGTACGTCATGTTGATACCGAGGTAGGTGCCCACGGTCAGCGCGATCTCTCGCGGATACTGACGCAACACCGTCAGCACCGGCGAACGCGTCGGCCGGGCCGGCGCTTCGGTGGACGCCTTGCCCTGTTCGGCCTCCCGCAGCCGCTGGAAGGCCGGGGTTTCCTCGATCTTGAAGTGCAGGTACAGCGCCAGCCCCACCAGCAGCATGCTGGCCATGAAGGGAATCCGCCAGCCCCAGCTCATCAGCGCCGCAGGTGAGACGGTCGCTGTCACGGCGATGAAGCTGAGGTTGGCGAGCAGGATGCCGCCCGGCGAGCCGAGCGCGGTCAAGCTGCCGTAGAGGCCGCGGCGATGAGGTGGGGCCTTCTCCACCGCGAACAACACTACGCCGCCCATCTGCCCACCGAGGGAGAATCCCTGCAGAAACCGCAGCGCGACCAGCAGGATGGGTGCCGCCGTGCCGATCGCCGCGTAGCTGGGCAGCAGACCGATCATCGTCGACACCACGCCCATGATCACCATCGCGACCACGAGTGTCTTTTTTCGCCCGATGACGTCTCCGAAGTGCCCGAATACCACTCCGCCCAGTGGCCTGGCGATGAAGCCGACGCCGAACGTCGCGAACGACAGCAACACTCCCATCATCGCGCTCTGCTCGGGGAAGAACACGGCAGGGAAGACCAGCGCTGCAGCGGTGCCGTAGATGAAAAAGTCGTAGTACTCGATGCTGTTCGCGGCGATTGCGACCGAGGCGACTTGGACGATGTCGCGCTCGGACGCCTTCACCCCGGTCTCTGCTTCTGGCGTGCTCATCGGCGGCTTCCGCCTTCCTTGAGCTGAGACTTTAGAGACGTCGCACCTTGTCCGTTCATTGGCACCTCCGAGCTGGGTAGATGTGCGCTGCGTCAGGGAGAAAACCACGCACGGGGCGCCATGCGCAAGGGTTTGTACTGATCAATCCAATCGAACTTTAGAGAGCGAGAGGCTCCTGTCATGTTTGTTTATGGGCGGTCGTGACTTGATCTTTTGGCTTTGTCGAGCCGGCACCCGCCGAAGCAGGCCACTGTGACAAACATGTCCACGGCCCGAACCGCACCTGCTTGCTCTCCAGCGGTTACCCGCGGGTTGCCCATTGTCGGACAATCGACCGTTGACCATGGATCGGCTGTCGGTCACTTTTACCTCCATGATGAGGACAGTCACCCGCTCACACCCCGGTACGGCGGAGGTGCGTCTGCGGTTGCGAGAGCTGCTTTCGGAGCGGGGCTGCGTCGTGGCGCCCGGCTGCCACGACGCGCTCGCCGCCCGGATCGCGCAGGACGAGGGTTTCGACGCTGTCTACCTCTCCGGCAACGCCGCCTCAGCCGGGTTGCTCGGCCGGCCGGACATCGGCCTCGCCGGCCTGTCGGAAATGACCCAGCGAGCCCGCTGGGTCGCGAGCTCACTGCGGATACCGGTCGTGGCCGACGCGGACGCCGGCTACGGCGATGCCCACGCGGTCGCCCGGACGGTCACCGAGTTCGAGCACACCGGGGTGGCCGCGATCCATATCGAGGACCAGGACCTGCCCAAGCGGTGCGGTGCCATGGGTGGTGTGCGGATCGTGCCGTTCGACGACGCGGTGGCACGACTCCGGGCGGCGCTGGCCGCGCGCACGGATCCGGAGATGGTGATCATCGCGCGGACCGACGCACTCGCCCTGGGCGACCTCGACGAGGCGGTCCGCAGGGCCGAAGCGTTCGCCGAGCTCGGGGCGGACCTGGTGATGGTCGAAGACGTGGGTTCGGAGGAGCAGGTCCGGGCCCTGCCGGAACTGCTGCCCGGCATTCCTCTGCTGTTCGACGCCTTCGAGATCTGGCCCTGGACGGTCAGGAGCACCGAGGAACTCAGCGAGCTGGGGTACAAAATGGTGATCATGTGCCTGTCGACGACCCTGGCCTACGCCCAGGCGGCGCGCACGGTGCTGCGATCGATCAAGACCGAGGGATCGACCCGCGGGGTCGGCGACCTGCTGATGCCGCTCGGCGACTACGAACGGATTCTCGGCGCGGAGGAGTTCGATCTGGAGGGTCGGCTGTGAGCGGCGACGAGCAACGGGTTTCCCTGGTGACCGGCGGTGCCGGCGGCATCGGCAGGGCGATCGCGGAAGCGCTGGCGGGACGCGGCGACCGGGTGGCCGTACTCGATGTGGACCACCGGGCGGCCACGGAGGTCGCGCAGAGCCTGCCCTCGACAATGGGCCAGCGCCACCTGGGGCTCAGGTGCGATCTCCGTTCGGAGACCTCGGTGAGCGCGGCGTTCGAGAGCGCCGAGCGGGAACTCGGTGGTCTGCACACCCTGGTGAACAGCGGCGGCGTCCGCGAGATCGTCGATGTCGTGCGGATCTCGGTCGCGCAGTGGCGCGAGGTCATCGAGGTCAATCTGACCGGGACCTTCCTCACCTGCCGGGAGTTCGCCGTCAGAGTCGCCCGGCGCCGCGATGCCGCACCCCGGTCGATCGTGAACATCGCCTCGGTCGCGGGGCTGGTCGGCATCAGCAGCCGGCCCGCGTATTCGGCGAGCAAGCACGGTGTCATCGGGTTGTCGAAGAACCTGTCCACCGATCTCGCCAGGTACGGCATCAGGGTGAACGTTGTGGCGCCCGGAACGATCAGGACCCCGATGACGGAAGGGTACTTCGCCGATGAGGGGTTCGTGTCCTCGCTCTCGGCGGTCGTACCCCTGGGAGCGGCCGGCACGGTCCGCGACGTCGCCGCGGCCGTCGACTTCCTGACCGGAGCGGGGAGCGGGTTCGTCACCGGTGCTGTTCTGGCGGTCGACGGCGGGTGGTCGGCGGAGAAGAGCTACAGCGCCGATCCCGGCAGCGCGTACTTCGCTGGTGCGAACGGCACGGCGGAGCCCGGCCCGAGGGCGACGGTCCCATGAGCGGCGTCCTGGAGCGGCGCACCCTGCGGGAGCAGGTCGTCGACAGTCTGCGCTCGGAGATCGCCGCCGGCCACCTCCGGGCGGGCACGCCACTGGTGGAGACGGCCCTGAGCGCCCGGTTCTCGGTCAGCCGCGGCACGGTGCGCGAGGCGCTGCGGGAGCTGCACGAGCGCGGGCTCGTCGTGCACCAGCCGAGGACCGGCACCTTCGTCCGGCAGCTGAACGCCGAGGAGATCACCGGCGTCTACGAGGTCCGCGCCGCTCTCGAGGGCCGCGCGGCGATGGCGATCGCCCGGTCACCGCGCTGGGCCGAACACGCCGACCGGCTCGAGGAGTTCGTCGACGCGATGCACCGGGCCAGGGCGGAACCCTTCGTGAAGCGGATCGGCGTCGACATCGAGTTCCACCGCGAGCTGTGCCGCAGTTCCGGAAACACGACGCTCGTGCACAGCTGGGAGCTGCTCGTCGGCCAGATGGACAGCGTCCACTCCGGAATGGGCGAGTCCATCGTCGCGCCGCTGATGTCGACCGAGGACCACCTGGTCATCGTGGACGCGATCCGGTCCCGGGACGCCGGGCTGATCCAGCGCACCATCGACCGGCTGATGGCGCACTCGGCCGGGCAGCTCCTCGGCTCGCTCAAGAACCCCGGCCTCGGGACCACCAGCTTCGCGGACAACCGGCTGCCGAACTGAGGCGCCGGCCGTTCCCGTACACCTCACAGCTGTCAGCGGGCGGAGCTGTGCTGCTCACCACCCGGCGAAGGTACTCAATGAGGAGACCTGGCATGGCCAACGAACAACACCTGGATTCCCGGCAGCAAAACCGGAATGCCGTGATGGCGGGCTCGGCACCGAGGAAGGTTGTCCTCGCCAGCACGATCGGGACGACACTCGAGTTCTACGACTTCATCGTCTACGGAACGGTCGCGGCGCTGGCCTTCGACGAGCTCTTCTTCCCGGCCGCCGCGGCCGGAGCCGGCACCCTGCTCGCTCTGTCCACGTTTGCGATCGGGTTCCTGGCCCGTCCGGCCGGAGCCGCGCTGTTCGGTCA
>NZ_JBQQCE010000483.1:0-7459 GCF_052245645.1 Streptomyces sp. KR55
TGACGCGTACGCGCCGCATATCCGCTGTTTCCCAGCGGTAAGAAGCACCTTGGTGGCAGTCTGCTCAACAGCAGATACACAAAGTGGCAAAGTTCGAGGCATGCAGCCGGAGGTGCACGTCCCGTGGCGTCCAATGTCAATCCCACCGTCAGGCGGCGCCGGCTGGGCCAGGAGCTGCGCAGGCTCCGCGAGCTCAAGGGCATGACGGCCGAGGAAGTGGCGGAGCGGCTGCTGGTGTCGCAGTCGAAGATCAGCCGGCTGGAGAACGGCCGGCGCAGCATCAGCCAGCGCGACGTCCGTGACCTGTGCGGGGTCTACGAGGTGGAGGACCACCGGATCGTCGACTCGCTGATGCAGATGGCCAAGGACTCGCGTCAGCAGGGCTGGTGGCACGCGTTCGGGGACATCCCGTACAGCGTCTACATCGGTCTGGAGACGGACGCGGCCTCGCTGCGGGTCTACGAACCGCAGGTCATCTCCGGCCTGTTGCAGACGCGGCCGTACGCCGAGGCGCTCATCCAGGGCGCACTGCCCGAGACGTCGGAGGCTGAGGTCGACAAACGCGTCCAGGTGCGCCTGCGGCGGCAGGAACGCATCTGCGCCGAGGAGAACCCGCTGCGCCTGTGGGCGGTGCTCGACGAGGCCGCCCTGCGGCGCGTCGTCGGCAACCGGCAGGTGATGCGCGAACAGCTGGACCACCTGGTCGAGATGTCCCGGCTTCCGCACATCACCGTTCAGGTCATGCCGTACTCGGTGGGGGCGCATCCCGGCCTCAACGGCCAGTACGCGGTCCTGGAGTTCCCCGATGCGGGCGACTCGAGCGTCGTCTACATCGAGGGCGTCACCAGTGATCTCTATCTGGAGAAGCCCGCCGATGTCCAGAAGTACTGCGTCATGTACGAACACCTCAGGGCGCAGGCTCTGAACGTGGACCAATCGCGCCAGTTCATTGCAGATGTCGCGAAAGAGTATGCGGGCTGAGGCTCAACACCCGAGTAGGGCGCCGGAGGGTACACGTTCGCCGGGCTGAAAGAAAGACTCCTCTGGAATATGCCATCCGGTCGAGTGAATCGCTTCTTCGGGCAGGGAAGTTGGCGAGTAGCGTCGATCACGCCATCGATCAACAACGTTGGCGACTCGTCAACTTGCCAGACCGGAGCAACCATGGCAATTCAGCAGGGCGCCACCCCCGAGTGGACCAAATCCTCATACTCGACCGGAAACGGCGCTTGCGTCGAGATCAAGTCTCCTGTCCCGTCGGCGCTCGCCGTCCGGGACTCCAAGACCCCCGAAGGCCCCGTTCTGGCCTTCCCCGCCGATGCGTGGAACGTCTTCGTGGCGTCGGTCAAGTAACGCCCGTCCAACACCCACGCGCACCACAGAAAGAGCCCTCTCGACTGGCCCGCCGTCCCGGCCGAGGGGGCTCGGCCCTGTCCAGGCCCTGCTCGGCAGGGCCGCCGTCACCTCACCGGAAACGCCACATCGCACACCGGGTCCTCGGCCCCCGCCGTGTCCCAGTCCGCGAAGTACACCTCCCGGCACGGGCCGGCCTGCCACAGCCCCTGCTTCGGGATCCACTCCTCCACCGCCTCGAAGGCGGCCAGGATCTGCGGATGGGCCACCTGCGCCTTGGTGATCCGGGTGTACGCCAGCCGCTGGGCCGGCTCCACACGGACCTTCGTCTCCCGCGTTCGGCCCTGCTTCTCGACCCATGCCCGGGCCGCCGCCTCGTCGGCCACCGGCACGCACGACTCGGCCGGTCCGTCGCTCTCCATCGACACGTCGGAGTGGTACACGACGAACGGCGCCGCCGTGATGCCGCCGCAGTCCCGCGCACCCTCCTCCAGACGCCCCAGCGACGCGCCGATCCACGCCGGCAGCTCGTCCGCCAGCACATGCCGCGTCTCGGTGATCAGCACCTGCTCGGGCACGTCCACCGTCTCGACCAAGAACTTTCCGTACATCTCGGAGCTCCTCCCCGACAGTCGTCCACGGAGGTACCCGGCGAGCGTCCGCTGCCCCGCGAACCGCGCCTCCACGTCCGCCCAGTACGCGTCGAGCCGGTCGGCGGCCGCGGCCCCGTCCGGTGCCTCGACGACCTCGGCGATCCGCGCGAGCGGCATGTCCAGCTGGCGCAGGAGCGCCACGAGGCGGGCGCGTTCGATCTGGCCGGCGCGGTAGTAGCGGTAGCCGCTGGCCTCGTCGACGTGCGCCGGTGTCAGCAGGCCGAGGCGGTCGTACAGCCGCAGGGCCTTGGCCGAGAGGCGGGCCCGCGCGGCGAACGCGCCGATGGTGAGCAGTTCGTCGGTCACCGGTTCATCCTCCGTCACCGGGCGCCTTCCGCCCGGTGACCAGGAGGCTCGTCCCTGCCCCAGGGGCAAGGTCAACCAGGCGCGTGTTCCACCCTGTGAGCAGCTACTGGTCGGTCGCTTAACGCGCCTGTTACCGTTCGGCCGGGTTACGGCAATGGCGCCGTCCTCTGGTTCTTTGCAGCGTGGTGGAACGGGGACGTGGGGGCACCATGGGCCGCTTGGTGTGGGACAGGCTGACCGATCTGAGGCTTCAACCGGATGACGCGCGTGTATACGGGCGGGTGCTCGACGGTACGGCCGTGGACGTGCCGTCGCTGGCCGGAGAACTCGGCATCACCGAGGGCGAGCTGACCGATTCGCTGGAACGACTCCTGGGCCTGGGCCTGCTGCACCAGGAGGACCCCGACACCCACCGCTACACACCGGTCGGCCCGGAGTCCGCGGCGCTGCTGACCCTGCTGCCGCTGGAGACGGAGCTGCGCAAGCAGACCGAGCTGATCGCGCACGCGCGCCGGGACCTGGAGAGCCTGGTGCCCGTCTACCACAACAGCCTGGCCTGGCGGCAGCGCGCCAAGGGCGTGCAGGTGCTCAGCGAACTCCAGGACGTGCGCAACGTGCTGGCCGAGCGCGCCGCCAACTGCCAGGAGGAGGTCCTCACCGCCCAGCCCGGTGGCGGCCGCCGCACCGAGGTACTGGAGGAGGCCGTCGAGCGGGACGAGGCGATGCTGCGCCGGGGCGTGCGGATGCGCACGCTGTACCAGCACAGCGCCCGCTTCAGCCTGCCGACCGCCGCCTACGTCGAGCGGATCACCCTCCAGGGCGGCGAAGTGCGCACCGCTTCGGCCGAGTTCATGCGGCTGATCGTGTTCGACCGGCGGGTCGCGGTGATCTCACAGGCGGGCAACAGCCTGGGCGCGGTGCTCATCGAGGAGCCGAGCGTCGTGAACTTCGCCGTGCAGGCCTTCGAGCACGTGTGGTTCAATGCCGAGCCGTTCGAGGTCGACACCTCCCGCGAGCACATCGAGTCGCTGTCGGAGGACGTCGACAAGGCGCTGCTGAGGCTGCTGGCCAGCGGCATGGACGACGCGGCGATCGCCCGCCGGCTGGGGGTCTCGCTGCGGACCTGCCAGCGCCGGGTCTCCCGCATCCTCGACAGTCTCGGCGCCCGCAGCCGCTTCCAGGCCGGCTATCTCATCCACAAGCACGGGCTGCTGGCCGAGCCCACCAAGTGACGGTCACTCCCCGAACAGGCGGGGGAAGTGGTCGATGTCCTTGGTGAGGGCCTCGTACAGATCCGTGGGGCGGCTGCGCAGCGCGTCCGTGTTCCGGTCCCGCAGGGCCCGCGGCAGCGGCAGGGCGCCGGGGGACAGGATGCGGATCGCGCCGTCCTCCGCGCGGCCCGGGATCACCGCCGAGCGGGCGTGCCGACTGGCGCTGAACGGGATGTCCAGGGTGCCGTCGGCGAAGGCGGCGGCGATGGCGTCGTAGAGGCCGAGGCCGCTGTCCAGCACCGGCGTCACCAGGGCGTCGACCTCGGCGAGGATCCACTCCAGCTCCTCGGCGATGCGTGCCTCGTCCAGCCGCCAGCCCGCCAGAAGCGGCGAGTTGGCGCGGGCGGCGAGGTGCAGGCCGTCGATGATGGCGCGGGTGTCGGGGATGCCGTACGCCTCCTGGTACGTCTTGGTGATCAGCTTGGTCGCGCCGCCGTACCGGGCGACGAGGGCGCCGTAGAGGATGAGGTCCTCGGCGTGGGCGCGTTCGCGCGGGTAGACGCCCATGAACTCGTGCAGGACCGGGTGGACTTCGACGCCGGCCGGCAGGTGGCGGGCGGCGAGCAGCGGGATGGCGCGCAGGGCCGCCACGTCCTGCTCGGCGTGACCGCCCTGCGGGTAGGCGACCGAGATGCAGCGCACGCCCTCGCGGGCGGCGGCGACGGCCTCCAGGACGCTGACGGCGAGACTGACCGAGGGCGGCATCAGGACGGCCGTGAGCGTGCCGAACAGCTCGCGGTCCACGACCAGTCCGAGCTCCGCCAGCTCACCGCAGGCTGCGTCGACCTCGCGCCAGGCGGCCAGGGACCGTCGCAGCGGTACGTCCTTGGAGTACGGCAGGTTGTACGAGATGCCGCCGCCCTCGAAGGACGTGATGCCGGCGGCGACGGCCGTGCGGAACAGCACCCGGGCGTCGGGGGAGCCGTGCCGGATCTCCAGGGGTGCGCGGACCGCCTCGTTGAGCTCGCGGCCGCGCCGCCAGCCGTGGGTGACCAGCGGATAGCCGTTCAGATCGGCCGGGTTGCGGTCGAGGACCGACCGGGCGTGGTCGAAGCGGCCCAGCCGGGTGTGTGCGTCGATGGTGACGGACAGGACGTCCGGGGCGGCGTGCTGCTCGATGTCCCTGAGCAGCGTGGACATCTGGGGGTGCGAGCCCACTCCGCAGCGCGGCTGGAGGGCCAGGCGGCCCGCGGTCCGGGCCTCCCGCAGCACCTCGGCCGCGGTGGGCTTTCCCGACTCGCGCATGTACGCGACGGATTCGTGGAGCGTGGGGAGTTCGGTGGCGGTCGTCACGCGGCGCCCGCCGGGGTCCGGGCCGCCAGCTCGTCCAGTACGGCGGGCAGGTCGGCCGCGTCGCCCAGGACCCGGTGGACACCGAGCGCGTACAGCCGCTCGATGCCCGCGGACTGCTTGTGGCTGCCCACGGAGAGGTTGCCGCCCACGATCACCGGGCAGCCCAGCAGGCCCCGGGCGCGGGCCTCGGGAAGGTCGCGCAGATCCTCGTACGCATGGCCGTTGAGGCTGCCGATCAGGACGGCCTCGGCGTCGGGGTGCTCGCGGTGGGCGGCGGCGAACTCGTCGACGGTCGTGCAGGTGCCCAGGTTGACCACCTGGAATCCGTGGGCGCGGAGGGTGTGCGCGATGAGCTGATTGGCCACCGCGTGGCTGTCGCTCGCGGCGACACCGAGGATCACGGTGCGTCGGTGCATGGGGGCGGCTCCGGTCGGTTCTCGGACGATTGAGGGTGTGGGGGCGACAGCCCCCACAGGGGCGCGGGGAACTGCGCGACCAGCCACGACGAGCCCGCAGTCAAACGACGGCCTATCGCGGCGCAACCCGCGGAGCGCTAGTCATCGAAGGCTGCGAACAACTCCCGTCGGCTGACGTCCCGCACCCGTCGCACGTCGAACTCGGAGGGGTCGGCGGCGGACAACGAGTCGAAGACCAGGTTGATCGCGGGCACCAGCCCCCACGCGTGGTGGTAGGGCGGCCAGCCACCGCTGCCGCGCTCGGCGTCGGCCTGGCGGGCGAAGAGGTAGTCCGCCCATTGGCGGGTGGCGGGATGGCGGTGGTGGAAGTCGTGCACCACGGTGTCGCCGGTCAGGACCAGGTAGCGGGACGGCAGGTGCACGAAGAGCATGCGCGCGGTCCAGCGCAGCCAGGCCGCGGTGGCCTTGAGGGGCGCCTGTCCGGCGGCGGGGGCCGGCTCGCCGATGAAGATCGCGTTGGTGAGCGAGCCGAAGTACGCCTTGCCGCGCCGCTCGGTCAGGGACGGGTCGGGGAAGGTGTGCTTCACGCACAGGCGCAGGGTGTTGCTGATCTGGAACAACGGCACGAGAGGCACGAACCAGACGACCAGCAGCGCGGCCCACGTGCCCGTCGCGATGCCGGCCGCGAGCCCGCCGCCGTACAGCACGGTTGCCGTGATGCGCTCGCTGCGGGAGGAGCCGTGCCAGAAGGAGCGGGCCCGCGCCACGGCGAACGTCATGTGGAAGACCGGCGAGAACAGCTTGCCCAGGCTGCGCCGCCACATCTGCCGACGGGTCATGCCGGGGTGCAGGTCGAGGCTGATCAGGAAGGCCTGCACGGTGGGGTCGCGCAGCGTCATGTGGTGGGCGGCGTGGTGGTCGCTGACGTGCTCCTCGCTGTAGCGGGAGAAGTGCTGCACGATCAGCAGACCGGAAGTGGCCCGGCCGATGGCCGCGTCCAGCTTCTTGCGGCGGAACATGTTCTTGTGCGAGCACTGGTGGTAGATCATCATGCGCAGGTTGCGCATGCCGTGCAGCGTCATCGCCCAGCCCGGCAGCAGCAGAAGCAGCCAACTCCCTGCCAGCGCCCAGCCGGTGACCGAGAGGGCGACGCCGGCCAGCATCGAGAACAGCGCCGAGAAGAGATGGAAGGCGGGCGTCCACCAGCGCAGCGGGGCCTGTCCGGCGAGGGGTCTGCCGGTGAGGAGCGTCAGCGGGTACTGGAGGGCGCGGGGGAGGCACCGCATGGACTCGCGTACCGGATCGGGTGCTGCGGATACGTCGGCTTCCGGTGCGTGGTCCGGGACGGTGAGGTCGGACACGACGGTCATCGGGACTCCTCCTGGGGCGCCGAGCCGAGTTCCCGCTGTACGAGCGGGCCGGCCGCGCCGGTGTAGCGCGTCGGGTCGAGCAGGTCGGCCGGTGCGGTGGCCGAGAGGGCGTCGGGAAGGCCGGGGGCGAGCACCTCGCCCAGGGGCCGTCCCGTGAGTTCGGCCTCCAGGGAGGCCCGGGTGAGCAGTGCCTTGGCGGCGGCCCTGCCGAGCCGGGGTGCGAGGACGGCGGCGAGCCGCTCCGACACCACCTGGCTGCCGGTGAGTTCGAGGTTGGTGCGCATCCGCTCCGGGCGTACGACGAGACCTTCGGCGAGTTCCGCGGCGCAGCCCGCCGCACCGCCGGCCAGCCGCAGGGCCTCGCGCAGCGGCTGCCACTCGGCGTGCCAGGCGCCCGCGGACCGCTCGTCCTCGGCGAGCATGCACTGCTGCACCACCGAGGCGAGCGCGGGCACTTGGAGCGCCGCCGAGCGGATCAGTGTGGACAGCACCGGGTTGCGCTTGTGCGGCATCGCGGAGGAGGCGCCGCGTCCGGCGACGGGCGGCTCGGCCAGTTCGGCGACCTCGGTGCGGGCCAGGGACTGCACGTCGACGGCGATCTTGCCGAGGGCGCCGGTCGTCAGGGCGAGCGTGGCGGCGATGTCGGCCACCGGGGTGCGCAGGCTGTGCCAGGGCAACTTCGGGATGTGCAGGCAGAGTTCGTCGGCACATGCGGCGGCGAGCAGGGCGTCGTAGTCGGCGGGGCGGTCCGGGCCGGTGTACTCCAGGTATCCGGCGCGGGTGCCGGCGGCGCCGCG
>NZ_JBQQCE010000484.1:0-7451 GCF_052245645.1 Streptomyces sp. KR55
GTCGGACAGGCCGTGCCGGGTGACCGTCTTCCCGCCGGCCGCCTTGAAGGCGCGCAGGGCCGGTCTTCCTCCTGGGCCGTGCGCAGATGCGTGGTGAGCACGTCCTGCAGGACCCTGGGCCGCTCAGCGGCGAGGTGGCCACAGGCGATGGTCTTCAGTACGGCGTGCGGGATGCCCTCGGCGAGCTCCCGCGCGTGCTCCAGCGGGGTGGCCGTGTCGAGAGTGCCCCCGACTACGAGCGTGGGGGCACTGATCGCAGCGAGGTCGGGGCGCAGGTCGTAGTCGGCGAGGGCGTCGCAGCACGCCGCGTACCCGACCGGGTCGGCGTCGGCGAGGTTGCCGAGCAGTCTGCGGCCGAAGGGGGTGCCGGCGACGTCGCCCGTGGCGAACCAGCGGCTCGGGGTGGTCTCCAGCAGCGGAGCGGTTCCCTTGAGTCGTACCAGATCGGCCCGCTCGTACCACGGCTGCGAGGCTCCGAAGTGCGCGGAGGAGCAGACCAGGGCCAGGGAGACGACACGGTCCGGACAATGGGCGGCGAGGTGCGCCCCCATGGCTCCGCCCAGGGAGATGCCCGCGTAGTGGAACCGGTCCCAGCCATGGTGGTCGGCGAGGGCGAGGACCAGCGACGCGAGGTCCCCGACCGTCGTACGGCCGGGCTCGGGGTCGGGCAGGACAGCGGATGTGGAACCGCCGTGTCCGGGCAGGTCGAAGCGCAGTACCCGGAAATGGCGGATCAGGGAGGGCAGTTGGGGTTCCCAGACTGCCTTTGAGGTGCCCAGGGACGGGCCGAGGACCAGGGGTGGTGCGTCGGCTGGACCGACGACGTGGTGGTGCAGGAAACGGGAGGCGGGCACGGGCGGCTCCAACGAGCGGCGGGGCTTCCAGCGTTCGAGGACGAGGGCGAGGCCGTGGCGACCACCTTGTCCATCAGGTCACGACCTCACCGGCGGCCAGGGCGGACGGGTGCTGGGCCAGCGGTGTCACGTCGACCGTCATGTAGGGGAAGAGGGGGAGGTTCCACAGGATGCGGTGCAGCGCCTCGTTGTCGGTGACATCGAAGATGCTGATGTTGGCGTACTGCCCGACGCACCGCCAGATGTGCAGCCACTCCCCGGACTTCTGCAGTTCCTGGCAGTAGGCCTTCTCGCGGACCACCAGGTCCGCGCGAACCTCCGGGTCGAGGTCGCGCGGAATCTCAACGTCCATCCGTACTGCGAACAGCACTGCTCATCACGCCTTGTCGAGGACGAAGCCGTACGTGACCTCGCGGCCGTTGCCGTCCGCCGCCGGGCCGGGGTCGAGGATCAGCTCGGGCTTCACGGCGGAGGCGATGTCGTCGCCGACGTGCTCACCGCCCTTGAAGTACAGCTGGGTGGTGATGAGCTGGTGGCCGGGCGCCGACACCTTCAGGTGGAGGTGGGCCGGGCGCCACGCGTGCCAGCCCGCGGCGGCGATCAGCCGGCCGCAGGAGCCGTCCGTGGGGATCTGGTACGGCGCCGGCTCGACCGTGCGGATCCAGAAGTGGCCGGCGTCGTCGGCGACGACCGTGCCGCGCAGGTTCCACTCCGGCAGGTTCGGCGCGAACTGCGAGTAGTAGCCGTCGTCGTCGGCGTGCCAGATCTCGACCTTGGCGCCGGACAGCGGGGTGCCGTCCACGCTCGTCACCTGGCCCTGGAAGAGCAGCGGAGTACCGGCCTCGTCCTCCCGCATGGGCAGGGTCGCCTCAGCGGGCAGACGCGGGGAGTCGGGGACGTAGTACGGGCCCTCGATGGTGCCCTTGTTGCCCTCGCGGTTCTCGTTCGCGACCTCCTCGACGACGTGTTCCAGCCACACGTCGAGGAAGAGCGGCCACTCACCGTCCTCACCGACCTGGATCAGCCAGGACTTGAGCACCTCGTACTCGGCGTACGTGACCTTGTGACGGCGGATGATCTCGTGGGCGGCGGCCAGGAGCTCGGAAACCAGGGTGTCGACGCGCTGGGTGTCCACGTCGACCGCCCCGCCGCGCTGCTTGCTGCGGAACTGCTCGGTGGCGGCGGCTCCGGACGCGGCCGCGGTGGCCTGCTCGGTGATGGTGTCGGTCATGGTCGTCCCGTCTCTTGTGGGTGGTTCAGCGGTCCTGGCGGTAACGCGCCAGCTTGTCGGGGTCGATGTCGATGCCGAGTCCGGCTCCCTCACGGACGCGGAGAGTGCCGTTCTCGATGGTCAGGGGCTCGGTGAGGAGGTCGTCGGACATGTCGAGGAAGTTCGACAGCTCACCGGCGTGGAGCGAGGTGGATCGGTGCGCGGCGCCGAAGGCGACCGAGCACAGGGAGCCAATCTGACCGTCGATCTGGTTGCCCATCACCACCTCCACGCCCAGGCCCTCGCACTCGTGCAGCACGCGCTGGGACGCGGTGAAGCCGGTGCGGGCGGTTTTGATGCTGATGGCGGTGGCGGAGCCGCCGAGGAGTTCCCGGGTGACCTCGGCCGGCCGGGTCGCGCTCTCGTCAGCGATGAAGGGGATGGTGCTCTGGGCGACCAGCCAGCGCCGACCCAGGACGTCGTCGGCGGGGCAGAGTTCCTCGGCGAAGGTCAGACCGAGGTCGGCCATCTCCCGTAGGGCGCGGGCGGACTCGGAGGCGCTCCAGCCACGGTTGCCGTCGATGTAGAGCACGACGCCCGGCCCGAGCGCCTCACGCAGGGCCCGGCATGCGTCGACGTCCTCGGTGTACGGCTGTCGCCCCACCTTCACCTTGAAGGTGGTGATGCCGTACGTGTCCCGCACGCGTTCCGCCTCGGCGACCATCTCCTCGGCGGGTGCGAAGCCGACCATGTGGCTGACGCGCATGCGGTCGGTGTAGCCGCCGAGGAGTCCGGAGACCGGCATGCCGGCCGCCTGGCCGAGGATGTCCCACAGCGCCATGTCGATGGCGGCCTTGGCCGTCGGGTTGCCGACGGTCCGCTCGAGGCGTTCGTGGACGGCCTCGCGTTCCAGTGCGGTGAGGCCCAGGATGTGCGGCGCGAAGATCTTGTCGATCACCGCGACGATGGACTCCTGGGTCTCGCCGTAGGTGTAGGGGCGGGGCGGCGCCTCCGCCGTGCCGACCAGGCCTTCATCCGTATGCACCCGGACCAGGACGTGGTCGGCGCTGTGCACCTCACCGCTCGCGAATCTCAGCGGTTTCGCGTAAGGAATGGCAAAGGGAATTGCCTCGACCCTGATGATTTTCATGCCACTCCTTCAAGGAACATGTTGTGCTGCTCCAGCACCTTCAGGAGGTTTTGCAGCAAGGGAGAGCCGTCGTCCTCTCGCCAGGCCAAAACCAGAGGAATGGACAGCGCGTCCTCGATGGCCTTGCACCACACGCCCTCGCGGGGCGCGGCGCGAACGGAGTCCGGGAGGACGGCGATACCGAGGCCGGCGGCGACCAGCGCCAGGGCTGCGGAGGTCTCGGTGACCTCGTAGGCGCAGTGCGGGTAGAAGCCGGAGGCGAGGCAGCTGCGGACGACGGCGTCGTTGAGGACGGAGCCGAGCGTGGCGCCGTACATGATGAAGTCCTCGTGCCGCAGCTGCTCGATCCGGACGAGGTCGGCCTCGGCCAGCCAGTGTTCCGTGGGCACGGCGACGACGAGTGGCTCGTCGGCGAGCGCGCGGTGCGCGATGCCCTCCTGGCGGATCGGCGGGCGCAGAACGCCGACGTCGAGGCGCCGATCGATCAGCCCGAGCTCCTGGGCGGGCGTGAGCATCTCGGTGTGCACCTCCATCATCACGTGCGGCATCTCCCGTTTGAGGAGCCGGGCGAGTGCGGGCAGTTGGCGGTACGAGGCAGCTCCCGTCAGGCCGACCCGCAGCACGCCCTCCACCCCGGAGGCGAAGCGCACGGCTCTGGCCACCGCTTCGTCGACGGCCTTGAGGATGCGCTCCACATCGGTGCGGAACACCTCGCCGGCACCGGTCAGGGCGACCTGGCGGGTGGTGCGGGTGAACAGTTCCACGCCCAGTTCCGTCTCCAGGCGGCGGATCGCCTGGGAGAGGGGCGGCTGGGCCATGTGCAGGCGTTCCGCGGCCTTTCCGAAATGACGCGTCTCGGCGACGGCCAAGAAATACCGAAGATGCCTGAGCTCCACCGGGCTGCCCCTTTCTGGTTCGGGGCCCTCGAATGCGCTTCAGCGTAGGAAGTGAACCCCATACGACACAAATACTTGGTTGCAGCCTATTGAGACGCCAGAGATATCAATACCCCCCTGGGTCAACCCTGGGGAAATGTCTGGGGCCGACTCTTCACCGCGCTGTCATGGTGCTGAAAAGCAATGGCAATGACGCCGCCGGCCAGGCGGCCTGGCCGAGGCGAAAGGGACGGGATCATGGCCGAGGACTTCAGCCGGGCGCGGACCATCCTCGAAGACGCCCTCGTGGACGACCCCGACAACGGTGTGTACCGGGTCCGGCGGAACGTCTTCACCGACGAGGAACTCTTCGAGCTGGAGATGAAGCACATCTTCGAGGGGAACTGGGTCTATCTCGCGCACGAGAGCCAGATCCCGGAGGTCGGCGACTACTTCACGACGTACATCGGCCGCCAGCCCGTCGTCATCTCCCGCGACAAGCAGGGCGAGCTGCACTGCCTGATCAACGCGTGCAGCCACCGCGGCGCGATGCTGTGCCGCCGGAAGACCGACAACCGCACCACCTTCACCTGCCCGTTCCACGGCTGGACCTTCAACAACAGCGGCAAGCTGCTGAAGGTGAAGGACCCCCGCGAGGCCGGCTACCCCGAGCAGTTCAACAAGGATGGCTCCCACGACCTGAAGAAGGTCGCCCGCTTCGAGAGCTACCGCGGCTTCCTCTTCGGCAGCCTCAACCCGGACGTCAAACCCTTGCGCGAGCACCTCGGCGACGCGGCGGTCGTGATCGACATGGTCGTCGACCAGTCCCCGGAGGGCCTGGAGGTGCTGCGCGGTTCGTCGACGTACCACTACGACGGCAACTGGAAGCTCCAGGCCGAGAACGGGGCCGACGGCTACCACGTCTCCGCCACCCACTGGAACTACGCGGCCACTCAGGCCCGCCGTACGTCCGGCGAGTCGAAGAACGACACCAAGACGATGGACGCGGGCGGCTGGTCCAAGCAGAAGGGCGGCTTCTACTCCTTCGACCACGGCCATCTACTGCTGTGGACCAAGTGGCTCGACCCGACCAACCGGCCGCTGTACGAGAAGCGGGACGAGCTGGCGGAGCAGTTCGGGGCGGAGAAGGCCGACTGGATGATCGGCGTGTCCCGGAATCTGTGCCTGTACCCGAACGTCTACCTGATGGACCAGTTCAGCTCGCAGATCCGGCACTTCCGGCCCATCTCCGTCGACAAGACCGAGGTCACCATCTACTGCATCGCCCCCAAGGGCGAGCCGGCCGAGGACCGCGCCCGGCGCATCCGCCAGTACGAGGACTTCTTCAACGCCACCGGCATGGCCACCCCGGACGATCTGGAGGAGTTCCGCTCCTGCCAGAAGACCTATCTGGCCGAGTCCATGCCGTGGAACGACCTGAGCCGTGGCGCCGTGCACCAGATCGACGGTCCGGACGAGGACGCCAAGAAGATCGGCATCAACCCGATCGCCAGCGGCGTGCGCACCGAGGACGAGGGGCTCTACCCCATCCAGCACGGCTACTGGCTCGAGACCCTGCGCAAGGCCCTGGACCTGGAGGTGGCGAAGTGACCACGGCAGTCGAAGAGATCACTCTCGAGGGCGTCCGCCAGTTCCTCTACCGCGAGGCCCGTTACCTGGACGACCGCGAGTTCGAGAAGTGGCTGGAGTGCTACCACCCGGACGTCGAGTTCTGGATGCCCGCCTGGGCGGACGACGACGAGCTCACCCGCGATCCGCAGCGCGAGATCTCCCTGGTCTACTACCCGAGCCGGGCCGGCCTGGAGGACCGCGTCTTCCGCATCCGCACCGACCGCTCCAGCGCCACGAGCCTGCCCGAGCCGCGCACCGGCCACAACATCACCAACGTCGAGATCACCGGCCGGGACGGCGACGTGGTGGACGTGCGGTTCAACTGGTTCACGCTCTACTACCGCTACCAGACGACCGACACGTACTTCGGCACGTCCTTCTACCGCCTCGACGTCTCCGGTCCCGACCCGCTGATCACCGCCAAGAAGGTCGTCCTGAAGAACGACTACGTGCACCACGTCGTCGACATCTACCACGTCTGAACCTCGCGAAATGAGCACCCGCATGTCCTTCCAGGTCGCCCTGAACTTCGAGGACGGCATCACCCGCTTCATCGAGTGCCGGCCGGACGAGACCGTCGCCGAGGCCTCGTACAAGGCCCGCATCAACATCCCGCTGGACTGCCGCGACGGCGCCTGCGGCACCTGCAAGTCGCTCTGCGAGTCGGGTAGTTACGACGGCGGTGACTACATCGACGAGGCGCTGTCCGATGACGAGGCCGCGAGCGGATACTGCCTGCCCTGTCAGATGACCCCGCACAGCGACCTCGTGCTGCGCATCCCGTCCTCCTCAGTGGCCGCCAAGACGGCAGCGGCCACACACGCCGCCACGCTCGCCGCGGTCAAGCACCATTCGCCCACGACCGTGGAGTTCGCCCTCGACGTCGACGACCGGGATGCCCTGGACTTCCTGCCCGGCCAGTACGTCAACATCGCCGTGCCGGGCACCGACCAGGTCCGCTCGTACTCCTTCAGCTCCGGTCCGACCCAGCGGCAGATCTCGTTCCTGGTGCGGATCGTGGACGGCGGCGCGATGTCGAGCTACCTCACCCAGCGCGCCCGCATCGGCGACCGCATCGAGTTCACCGGCCCGATGGGCAGCTTCTATCTGCGTGAACTCACCCGTTCCGCCCTGCTGTTGGCGGGCGGCACCGGCCTCGCCCCGCTGCTGTCGATGCTGGAGCACCTCACCCAGAAGCCGCCCGCCCACCCGGTCCACCTGCTCTACGGCGTCACCACCGACCAGGACCTCGTCCACCTGGACACCCTGGAGGACTACGCCGAGGTCATCCCGAGCCTCACCTTCGACCACTGCGTGGCCGACCCGTCCAGCGCCGCCCGCAACAAGGGCTTCGTGACCGGCCTGATGGACGCGAGCACCCTCCACGACGGTGACACGGACGTGTACCTGTGTGGGCCGCCGGCCATGGTGGAGGCGGTACGCCACCACATCGCCGGCCTCGGCGTCAGCCCGGCGAGCTTCCACTACGAGAAGTTCGCCCCGGCCGCCGCACGACAGACGGCGGAGGCGGCGTGAGCGGGCCCACCGTGCACGTCGACCGGTTCGCCGGGAAGACGGCCGTGGTCACCGGCGCCGCCCAGGGCATCGGCCTCGCGGTCGCGCGCCGGCTGGCGGCCGAGTCCGCCGAGGTCGTCCTGGTGGACCGCTCCGAGATGGTCCGGGAAGCTGCCGACGAGCTCAAGGCCCACGCCGTCCTCGCGGACCTGGAG
>NZ_JBQQCE010000485.1:0-7447 GCF_052245645.1 Streptomyces sp. KR55
ATGGGCGGGGGGGTGGTGGTGTGTAAGGACACCTCCGCCACCGCGCCCCAGGGGTCAGGAGACCCGGCCGTACCAGACGCTCCTCGTCCAGATCTTCTGCAGCCTGACCACGTCCCCGGTCTTCGGAGCGTGCCAGATCTTCCCCTTTCCGGCGTAGATCCCGACGTGGTAGACGCTGGACCCCGAGTGGAAGAACACGAGGTCGCCGGCCTTGCGGTTCTTGGCCGAGATGTGGCGGGTGTTGTTGTACTGCTGGGCGGCCGTACGAGGCAGCTTCTTGCCGGCCTTCTTGTACGAGTACAGCGTGAGCCCGGAGCAGTCGAACCTGCCCGGCCCGGTGGCGCCCCACGCGTACGGGGAGCCCTTCTTCGACGCCGCGATATGCAGCGCCTTGGTCGCGGGCGAGGCGGCTGCCGCCTCGGAGGCGACACCCGGAACCACGACGGAGCCGCCCACCGCGGCCAGGGTGAGGGCCGAGGCCGTACCGGCCCGGGCCATGAGCGACGGGACACGATTGAGCGTTGTCATGCGCAACCCTTCGTCAGCCGCCTGTGAAGGATGACCTGTCGGATTCGGGCTGGCGAAGTGGCCCGGCCGCGTCGTCGCGGCTTCACCCCAAGGGCTGCGCGGAACTTGCGCTCCGGCGACCCGTCTTGCGTGGGTCCTCCACTCCTGCCGATCCACTCCTGTCGACCCGTCATCCGGGCGGCGGCAGGACTCGGCGTCCACCCGGATCGCCCCGCCGCTGCGGCGGGGTCTTGTCGTCGTCACGGATCTTGACTCACGAATGTCCGAAAATCCCAACGGAACCGGGGGTTTGTGTTGTTACTCACCACTCACCCGTTCGGGTGGACAGCCTGCTGTTCGAGCGGCTGTCAAGGGCGCTGCGAGCCCCCGGACCAGCACTGGAATGTTCTATTCCGCCCCGGACGCATGTCTGTTGCGCAAGTGCAGCGGCTCCAAAAAAGTATGCTCGGATACTCCGGGCGGAGGTACGCCTTTTGGTCCGTTTCAACTCCGGCCCGGACACGGCGTCGTGAGGGTTGACGAGCCGGGCCGACTGGCGGTGCGTCAACTGTCGGAGCGCGGTGGAACGATGACTCGCGCCGTGCGGCGTTCGCCGTCCAGGACGCGCAGCGCCCGCGCGAGGGTCGGGGCGTGCAGCTCGGTCTCGCCCCGCTGGTGCATCAGTGCGAGCGCGTCGCGCAGTTCGACGGCCTTGCGCACCAGCGCCTGGGCGGCGCGCAGTCCACGGTAGGTGTCCCCTTCGTGGGCCGGATTGATCCGGCCGAGCAGGTCCACCACGTCCAGGTAACGGTCGATCACCTCGCCCTCGGCGCGGGTCAGGGCGGGCAGCGGCGGGAGTTCCGGAGGCAGCATCCGCGGCTCACCGTGCGCCGGGGGCGGTGCGCGAGGCCCTGCGGCTGGGGATGATCCGGTCGATCAGGCCGTACTCCAGCGCCTCCTGAGCGGTGAGGATCTTGTCTCGCTCGATGTCCGCGCCCACCTGCTCAAGGGTCCGCCCGGTGTGCCGTACGAGCATCTCCTCCAGGCGGGCTCGGACGCGGGCCAACTCCTCGGCCTGGATGGCGAGATCGCTGGCCTGCCCCTCGACCGGCTCGGGCAGAGCGGGCTGACGGATCACCACCCGGGCGCCGGGCAGCGCGTATCGCTTGCCCGGGGTGCCGGCGGCCAGCAGGACCGCGGCGGGCGATCCGGCCTGCCCGAGGCAGATCGTCTCCACGTCGCAGCCCACGAACCGGATCGTGTCGTACACGGCCGACATGGCACTGAACGAGCCGCCGGGCGAATTGATGTACAGCGAGATGTCCCGGTCCGGGGCCTGGTACTCGAGGTGCATGAACTGCGCCATCACGTCGTTCGCCGACGTGTCGTCGATCGGTGTCCCGAGGAAGACGATCCGCTCCTCCAGCAGCTTCGAGTACGGATCCATCGTCTTGTGCCCGTAGCTCGTGCGTTCGGTGAACTCGGGCAGGACGTGACGGGCGGACGGTCGGGTCATGGCGAACCCCTCCTCGCGGCGGAAACCGGCTCCGGCGGAGCCGTCTGTAAAAAATGTACAGGATGTACGTGACGTTAGAATGGGGGCATGGCCTACGAGATTCCGGTGACGCAAGCCAGGGCTGAGCTCGCCGACCTGATCAACCGGGTGGTGTACGGCGGTGAGCGGGTCGTCGTCACACGGCACGGCAAGCCCCTTGTCGCCCTTGTCTCCGCCGCCGACCTGGAACGACTCGATGCGCTCGAGGCAGCCCAGGAGTCCGCGGAGGAGCAGGTGGTCACCTCGGTGTCCGGCGTCCGCGAGGTCGCGTCCGCTCCCCGCGAACATCAGCGCTTCGGTATCGTGGCGGAGCATCGGGGGCCGAATCCCTCGTAACGGGGGACCGAGAAACGAAAGAGACCGTGCGTCCCCGTCCGCTGCAGCGGGGCGCACGGTCTTGACCGCGGTCGGCCGGTTGCTCAGCCGGAGAGCACCGGTTCCGTGTGGGCGGCGGGCTCGCCGCTCTTCACGCGGGCGGCCCTGAGTGCACTGCCCAGCAGTACCGCGCCCAGGCCCAACGCAGCCCACCAGGTCAGCGTCAGGGCGGGTCCGACGGCGGCCGCGCCGTCGAAGTACGACACCGAGCGCAACAGAGACGTCCCCGCGCCCGGCGGCAGCCACTGGCCGATCTTCCCGGCCGGTTCGGGCAGCATCTCCGGCGCCGAGCCGGCGGCCGAGAACGGGTTGCCGAACAGCATCACCAAGCCCGAGACGATGCCCATGCCGGCGGGGCCCAGGAGTGCGGCGAGCCCGGCGACAGCGCCGCCCACGGCCAGCGTGGACAGCCCGAGCGCGGCGGCCTCCGCCCACCAGTCCCCGGTGAGGACCTCCAGCCAGCTGTGCGCGATCGCGGCTGCCGCCACCCCGACGAGCGCGGAGGCGCCGAGCAGGGCGGCCACGGCCCGCACGCCGCGCAGCCCGACCATGGTCACCGCCGCGCCCGCAGCGATCCCGGCCAGCGCCAGCGGCAGCACGCTCGCGTTCAGGGCCGCGCCGCGAGGGTCGTTCGCGGGGGCGGACACCACGTCGACCGTCCTGACCTGCGTCCCGTCGGCGGACGCCTGCCCGGCCACCGCATGCTGAAGCAGCTGGGCGACCGCCGGGCTCGCGGCCGACGCGGTCAGCAGTTTCGGGTCCTGGTCGGCGACGACGACCGCGCCGTACACCGTCCGGCCCTCGATGGCCTCCCGTGCGGCGGCCTCGTCGGCGTAGCGGTGTATCTCGAACGCGCCCTCCTGCCGGGCCAGCTGCTGCTCGACCTGAGCGGTGGCGGCGGCCGGTCCCGCCACGCCGAGCGGCAGATCGCGCGGTGCGGTGCGCGCGGCGGGCCAGGCGAAGGCCCACAGGGCGAGTGTCGTAAGGAGCGGGACGAGGACGACTACCGCGATCAGTCGGCGGGAGTGAGTGCGGGGTGGCGTGGACATGGAACCCCCTCTGGCTGAGCCACCAAAAAGAAGGATCGTTCGTTTTAGATGTTGTACACCGTGCGCCTGTCGACGCCGCTTGTCAAGAAGGAATGTTCGTTTTAGATTTCGGGGCATGGCCCGCGTATCCCAGGAACACCTCGACGCCCGCCGCCGGCAGATCATCGACGGCGCCGCTCTGTGCTTCGCCCGCAACGGGTTCCACGCCACGTCCATGCAGGACGTGCTGAAGGAGGTCGATCTCTCCGCGGGGGCCGTATACCGCTACTTCAGCGGCAAGGAGGAGCTGATCGAGGCGATCGTCACCGAGGTGCTGTCCACCCTGGGCGACATCTTCAAGGGGGCGACCATGGAGAGCCCGCCGCCCCTGCCGGACGTGCTGGTTCTCAGGGTGCTGGAGCGCATGCGGGAGCTGCGGCCCCTCACGGTCAACGGCGAGTGGATGTTCCCCCGCCTGATGATCCAGGTGTGGACCGAGACCCTGCGCAACGAGAAGCTGGGGGCGGTGTTGACGCCGGGCTTCGGCAGGGTCGAGGAGGCCTGGAGGCAGGTCGTCGAGCGCTATCGGGACGCCGGACTCGTACCCGAGGACGCCGACGCCCGCGCCATGGCGCGCGTGATGATCGCGGTCGTGCAGGGCTTCGCCGTGCAGATGGTCCTCTTCGGCGACGTCTCGGAGGACACGCTGCGCGACGGGCTGCGGGCCCTGATGAGCATGGGCGGGCCCGGCGCGGTCGGCGGACGGGGCTCACAGCCGGTTTAACGTGCCGGAAACTCGCCGCGATTAGCCTGCCCATCCACGCCACCAGGGACTTTTCCCGGTGGCCGCGGCAACCGGGCCCCGCACGGCCCGGAGCGAGGATGTGAGGTGGGACGTGCAACTGACCCCGCACGAGCAAGAGAGGCTGCTGATCCACGTGGCCGCCGACGTGGCCGAGAAGCGCCGGGCCCGGGGGCTGAAGCTGAACCACCCCGAGGCCGTCGCCCTCATCACGTCGCACCTCCTCGAAGGTGCGCGGGACGGCCGTACCGTCGCCGAACTCATGTCCTCCGGACGCAAGCTGCTCACTCGGGACGACGTCATGGAAGGCGTCCCCGAGATGATCCACGACGTCCAGGTCGAGGCGACCTTCCCGGACGGCACCAAGCTCGTCACCGTCCACGACCCGATCGTCTGAGGGGGCCTCGATGATTCCCGGAGAGATCCTCTTCGCCGACGGGCCGATTGCCTACAACGAGGGCCGCGAGGTCACCCGGATGACCGTCCTCAACGCCGCCGACCGGCCCGTCCAGGTCGGCTCCCACTACCACTTCGCCGAGGCCAACCCCGGCCTGGAGTTCGACCGCGCCGCGGCGCGCGGCAAGCGGCTGAACGTCGCCGCCGGCACCGCCGTTCGCTTCGAGCCCGGGATCCCCGTCGACGTCGAACTCGTACCGCTCACCGGCGCCCGTGTCGTGCCCGGGCTGCGCGGGGAGACCGGAGGTGCCCTCGATGCCTGAGATCTCGCGTGCCGCGTACGCCGACCTGTTCGGCCCGACCACCGGTGACCGCATCCGGCTGGCCGACACCGACCTGATCGTCGAGATCGAGGAGGACCGCAGCGGCGGGCCCGGTCTCGCCGGTGACGAGGCCGTGTTCGGCGGCGGCAAGGTCATCCGCGAGTCCATGGGACAGTCGCGCGCTACGCGCGCAGACGGCACGCCGGACACCGTCATCACCGGTGCCGTGATCGTCGACCACTGGGGGATCGTCAAGGCCGACATCGGCATCCGCGACGGCCGGATCACCGGCATCGGCAAGGCGGGCAACCCGGACACCATGGACGGGGTGCACCCGGACCTGGTGATCGGCCCCGAGACCGAGGTCATCGCCGGCAACGGACGGATCCTCACCGCCGGTGCCATCGATGCGCACGTCCACTTCATCTGCCCGCAGATCGCCGACGAGGCGCTGTCCGCGGGCATCACCACCCTCGTCGGCGGCGGCACCGGACCGGCCGAGGGCTCCAAGGCGACCACCGGGACTCCCGGCCCCTGGCACCTGGCCCGGATGCTGGAGGCGATGGAGCAGTACCCGCTCAACATCGGCTTCCTCGGCAAGGGCAACACCGTCTCGCACGAGGCGATGCTGTCCCAGATCCGCGGCGGCGCACTGGGCCTGAAGCTGCACGAGGACTGGGGCTCCACCCCGGCCGTCATCGACGCCTCGCTGACCGTCGCCGAGCAGACCGGCATCCAGGTCGCCATCCACACCGACACCCTCAACGAGGCCGGATTCGTCGGCGACACCCTTGCCGCGATCGCCGGCCGGGGGATTCACGCGTACCACACGGAGGGCGCGGGCGGCGGGCACGCACCGGACATCATGACGGTCGTCTCCGAGCCGCATGTGCTGCCGAGTTCGACGAACCCCACGCGGCCCTACACCGTGAACACCGCCGAGGAACACCTCGACATGCTGATGGTGTGCCACCACCTGAACCCGGCGGTGCCGGAGGACCTCGCCTTCGCCGAGTCCCGTATCCGGCCGTCGACCATCGGCGCCGAGGACATCCTGCACGACCTGGGCGCCATCTCGATCATCTCCTCCGACGCCCAGGCCATGGGCCGGGTCGGCGAGGTGATCATGCGGACCTGGCAGACGGCGCATGTGATGAAGCGGCGGCGGGGCGCCCTGCCGGGTGACGGCCGCGCGGACAACCATCGCGTACGTCGCTATGTCGCCAAGTACACGATCAACCCTGCGCTCGCGCAGGGGCTCGCCCACGAGGTCGGATCGGTGGAGAGCGGCAAGCTCGCCGACCTCGTGCTGTGGGAGCCCGCGTTCTTCGGGGTCAAGCCGCACCTCGTCATCAAGGGCGGGCAGATCGCGTACGCGCAGATGGGCGATGCCAACGCCTCCATCCCGACACCGCAGCCGATCCTGCCGCGGCCGATGTACGGGGCGATCGGACGGGCACCGGCCTCGAACTCGTTCAACTTCGTGGCGCCGCTCGCCCTCGAGGACGGGCTGCCCGACCGGCTCGGGCTCGGGAAGCGGTTCGTGGCCATCGAGTCGACCCGCGGGGTGACCAAGGCCGACATGCGCGAGAACGATGCGCGGCCCGAGGTGCGTGTCGACCCCGACAGCTTCGCCGTGCACATCGACGGGGAGCTTGTCGAGGCCACTCCGGCCGCCGAACTGCCCATGGCTCAGCGGTACTTCCTCTTCTGAGGTCAGAGTCTGATGTCAAGGGCAGCGCTACTCGTTCTGGCCGACGGCCGGTTTCCCGCCGGAGGGCACGCGCACTCCGGCGGGGCCGAGGCCGCGGTGAAGGCCGGGCGGATCACGGGCGCCGCGAGCCTGGAGGACTTCTGCCGGGGGCGGTTGCACACGGCCGGGCTGGTGTCGGCGGCGCTGGCGGCGGCTGCCGCGGTGGGCGTCGATCCGGTGTCGCTGGACGCTGCCGCGGATGCCCGTACACCGTCTCCGGCGTTGCGTGTCGCTGCGCGGAAGCTGGGGCGGCAGTTGATGCGGGCCGCGCGGGCTACCTGGCCGTCGGGTGAACTCGACGCCCTTGCTGCGGAGTTCCCCAAGGGGGCGCATCAGCCGGTGGTGCTGGGGGTGGCGGCGCGGGCGGCTGGGTTGGGGGCGGTCGATGCGGCGCACTGTGCGGCGTACGAGAGTGTGAGTGGGCCGGCTTCGGCGACGGTGCGGTTGTTGAGTCTTGATCCGTTCGACGCCACGGGGGTGCTGGCTCGGTTGGCGCCCGAGATGGACCGGGTTGTGGATCGGGCGGTGGAGGCGGCTCGGGGGGTGGTCGACGACGGGGTTGATGCGCTGCCTGCGGGGTCGGCTCCGCTGTTGGAGGTCGGGGCGGAGGTGCATGCGGCTTGGGCTGTACGGCTGTTCGCGTCGTAGGGGTTTTTCGCCCCCGCCGCCCCTACCCGTCCCTTCCCTGGGGGCTCCGCCCCCAGCCCC
>NZ_JBQQCE010000486.1:0-7443 GCF_052245645.1 Streptomyces sp. KR55
CCAAGCCCCGCCCCGAAGTGCAAATACGCGAACGACCCACCCTCACCCCCGACCGCAAGCCCCAGCGCCGCCGCATTGGTGTCCTTGTCGACGACAACCGGCACCCCGAGCTGCAACGCCAGCACGTCCCGCAGCGGAAACCCGTCCCACTCCGGGAACCCGGTGACCCGATGCAGCACACCACGGACGTGATCGAGCGGCCCGGGCAACGCGACCCCGACCCCGAGGACCGTCTCCGACGGCCGTTCCGCCAGCAGCGCCGTCACCTCCCGCACCACCCTCGCGAGCACGGCCTCCGCCCCCGCCCCCAGGTCCAGTGGAGCGCTCCGCTCCGCCACCACCGCCCCCGCCAGATCCACGAGCACCGCCCGCAGCTCATCCCGGTCGAGATGCACCCCCACCGCATGCCCGGCCCCCGGCACGAGCCGCAGCACCGTACGCGGCTTGCCCCCGGTCGACACCAGCCGTCCGGCCTCCGTCGCCAGCCCGTCGGCCCGCAGCCGGGCGGTGATCTTGCTGACGGCCTGCGGGGTCAGCCCGGTCCGCTCGGCCAGCTCGAGCCGGCTGATGCCGTCCGACCCGGCGCGCCGCAGCAGGCCGAGGACGAGCGCCGCGTTGTGGCTGCGCAATGCCAGCAGATTCGCGCCCGCCGCCCGCACCGAACCCCCCGTGGTCGTCCTGTTCACGCCACCCATTCTCCTCACCGCTTGCACTTTGGCAACAGCGTTGCGAAAGTGGACCCATGACCGGACGCATCACTGGAACGACGGGTACCCCCCTCCGGGTCGGCCTCATCGGCTACGGCCTCGCGGGCTCCGTCTTCCACGCCCCCCTGATCGGCGCCACCGACGGCCTCGCCCTCGACACGGTGGTCACCTCGAACCCCGAGCGCCAGGAGCAGGCCCGCGCCGAGTTCCCGGACGCACGGGTCGCCGCCACGGCGGAGGAGCTGTTCGACCGCGCCGACGAGCTGGACCTGATCGTCATCGCCTCCCCGAACCGGACGCACGTCCCGCTCGCCACCGCCGCCCTGAAGGCCGGTCTCCCGGTCGTCGTCGACAAGCCGATCGCGGGCACGGCGGCTGAGGCACGCGAACTGGCCGCTCTGGCCGAGGAGCGCGGCCTGCTGCTCTCCGTCTTCCAGAACCGCCGCTGGGACAACGACTTCCTGACTCTGCGCAAGCTGCTCGCCGAGGGCGCGCTGGGTGACGTATGGCGCTTTGAATCCCGCTTCGAGCGGTGGCGGCCACAGCCCAAGGGCGGCTGGCGGGAGTCCGGCGACCCGGCGGAGATCGGCGGTCTCCTCTACGACCTCGGCAGCCATGTCGTCGACCAGGCACTGGTCCTGTTCGGCCCCGCGGCCTCGGTGTACGCCGAGTCGGACATCCGCCGCCCGGGCGCGGAGACGGACGACGACACGTTCATTGCGATCACGCACACCAGCGGCGTCCGTTCCCACCTCTACGTCTACGCGACGACCGCCCAACTCGGCCCGCGTTTCCGGGTGCTGGGCTCGCAGGCCGGCTACGTGAAGTACGGCCTGGACCCGCAGGAGGCGGCCCTCAAGGACGGGCAGCGTCCCGGTCCCGGCTGGGGCGAGGAGCCCGAGTCGGAGTGGGGCCGTATCGGATCCGGCGAGTCCCCGCTGACCGGCGGCGGCCGCCCCGAGCCCACCCTGCCCGGCGACTACCCCGCGTACTACGCCGCGGTGGCCGCCGCCCTGCGCGACGGCGCCGCCAACCCGGTGACCGCCCTGGAGGCGGCCGCCGCCCTCGACGTACTGGAAGCGGCCCGCCGTTCGGCCCGAGACGGAGTGACGGTGACGCTGTGACGAACTCGCACAAGCCCGCGATGACCCCGAAGGTCACTCCGGAACTGACGCCCACGGTCGAGGAGTTGGAGGCGCAGGAACGCCGTCTGGTGTTCCGCGGGTTCACCCACGACGACGCCTGGGCGCTCGGCTCGCTGCTGGTGGAGCTGGCCCGGGAACGCCAGGCCCCGGTCGCCATCGACATCCGCCGGTCCGGCCAGCAGCTCTTCCACGCGGCCCTGCCCGGCTCCACCCCCGACAACGACGCCTGGATCGACCGCAAGCGCCGGGTCGTGGAGCGCTACGGCTCCGCCTCCTACCTGGTCGGCGCCCGATTCCGCGCCAAGGGCACGACGTTCGAGGAGTCCTCCCGCCTGGACCCGGACATGTACGCCGCCCATGGGGGCTCCTTCCCGATCACCGTGGAGGGCGCCGGTGTGATCGGCACGGTGACGGTGTCGGGTCTGCCGCAGCTGCAGGACCACCGGTTCGTGGTGGAGGCGCTGGAGCACTACCTGGGCGACCAGGTCTGATACCCGTCCGGCGGGATTAACGCGAGCGGCCCTCCGGTTGGCACTAGCGTCACCAGCACGAGCCGTCACAGCCGGAGGGACCGCAACCGATGAACGACGTCGCAGCCACCATGAAGCAGAAGGTGGGCCGGTACGGCATCTGGAGCATCGGCCTGCGCTCGGAGGACCCGGACCGGCGCGGCGAGCTCGCCGAGGCCGCCGCCGAACTGGAGGAACTCGGTTACGGCGCCCTGTGGCTGGGCGGCAACAGCACCGCCCGCAACGCCGCTCCGCTCATCGGGGCGACGTCGAGGATCGTCGTGGGGACCAGCATCCAGAGCATCTGGCAGCAGGAGGCCGGCGACAGCGCGGCGGCCTACGCCGACCTCGAGTCGGCCCACCCCGGCCGCTTCGTACTGGGCCTCGGCGTCAGCCACGCCAAGCTCGCCGAGCAGTACCGCCGCCCGTACTCGTCGCTGGTCGCCTACCTCGACGCCCTGGACACCGCCGGAGTGCCGGCGGATCGCCGCGTCCTGGCAGCGCTGGGCCCGAAGACGCTCGAGCTGGCCCGCGACCGGGCGGCCGGCGCGATCCCGTACCTGGTCACGGCGGAGCACACGGCGCAGGCCCGCGAACTCCTGGGCGAAGCCCCGCTCCTCGCCCCCGAGCTGAAGGTCGTCCTGGAAACGGACCCGTCCCGCGCCCGCACCCTGGCCCGCGGCTATCTCGCCATGTACCTCGCCCTGCCGAACTACACCAACAACTTCCTCCGCCACGGCTTCACCGAGGCCGACTTCACGGACGGCGGCAGCGACCGCCTCATCGACGCGGTGTTCGCATGGGGAGACGAGAACCGCATCCTGGACCGGATCAAGACCTTCCAGCAGGCGGGCGCGGACCATGTGGCGCTCCAGGTGGTCGCCGGCGGCCCCAGTGACGCCCTGCCGCGGGAGGAGTGGCGGAGGCTGGCCGGCCTGCTGGGCTAGGGATTGCGCCTTCAAACACATGCCTCGGCCCGCAGACTGCGAGGGTCGGCGGGACGAGGTATGAGACGAGCGAACTATTCGCCTGGCCCCACAGGGATGGTCTCAGGCCCGGTCTGCGGTCCCGTCTGCGGCCCGGTGCCCGGCGGGGTCGTGCCCGGCGGCGTGGTACCCGGCGGGGTCGTGCCCGGCGGCGTCGTGCCCGGCGGGGTCGTGCCCGGCGGCGTCGTGCCCGGCGGGGTGGTACCCGGCGGCGTGGTACCCGGCGGGGTGGTACCCGGCGGCGTCGTGCCCGGCGGGGTGGTACCCGGCGGCGTCGTGCCCGGCGGGGTGGTACCCGGCGGCGTCGTGCCCGGCGGGGTGGTACCCGGCGGCGTCGTGCCCGGCGGGGTCGTGCCCGGCAGCGTGGTGCCCGGCGGCACCGTCTGGACGCTGCCTAGATTGACGTTCGAGTCGGTGATTGTCGAACCGACAATTGAACCGGTAATTGTATTGATGTTGTTGTTTGTCGTATTGACAATGTTGTTTATCGTCGTCGGCGACAGCCCAAGGCTCTGCCCCTGTGCCCGTGCCACCTCTAGAGCTTGCGCCCTCGCCGCTGCTGGGGAGGCGCCCATGCTTATCGCCTGTCGTGCTGTACTCGTAGCTGCAGCTACGGCGGCAGCTTCACTCTGTTGTGTCGATGCCCCTGCTGCAGCCCCAGTGCAGACCACGGAACCCACGCGGACCGGCCCCGTGCCCGAAACGGTGAGCGGTCCGATGCGACCGTCGGAAGCAGAACGCACAGGCGTCGCCCCTCCGGGCGTGACGTTGAGCGTTCCACTAGGAGTGAAACCTTCGCCTGTCAGAGTGTTTCCTACCACCCGGCACGTCTGGTTCGGTTGGTTCGGTGCAGCGGAGGCTGGCTGCACGCTGGTACCAACCATCCCTCCGACTAGGGCAACTACCGCTGCGGCGCTCAATGCGACCCTGCGAGTCACGGAATTCTCCTCTGCCTTTAAATGCCTCACCGGCACTGGAGACGTATAAGCCCGGACTCCAACAAGCTATCGCCGCTGCTCCGTTCGTGCATCTGAAGTCGCAGGCGTCACTACGCACTGGTATCGTGGATTCATTCAGAAGCTTTAGAAGCCGAATTCAACTACCGGTGGCCCACTGGCCGCTTCGGTGACTTGTGGCCCAGCCTTCAGCAATTCCGTTCGCGCATGGCTCCGAGACCGCTGCCGGTCAACTCACCTGAAATCCCCGGGAAAATGACGGCACTTCAACGGCTCACCAGCGCCGCAGCAGCAACCTCCTGCTGCCTGGCGGCCGGCGCATGGTGCGCCTCGGCAAGTGAGGCCAGCACCTTGCCGCAGTATTCCCAGGTCGCGCCCCCGAAACTTCTCAAGTGCTACAACACCATTCGCGACCCGAACACCATTGTGTGTTACCGGGTTTCACAAAGACCCATACACAAGGACGGGCAGATCGTGTTCGTCCCGTTCCTCATCCAGGTGCCCACGCCCCCGAATCCCCCATCCGTGATCACCGTCGACCACCTCCCGGAGACCTGAGGAGGTCGGGGACTGGCCGACGCTCCGCCTCCAGTCCCCGCCCGGCAGCGGTTCGGATCGGAGGTCCAGGACTTCGGCAGATACAGCTCCCGGTCCGCCAGGGCACGGCCCCTGGGGGAGGCGTAGGCGGCGAAAACGCCGATCTGGCAGTTCTCCGTGCGGCCCGCCGTGCCGGAGTACTGCCGCTGCACCCCGGCCGAGACCGTGCCCTTCTTGATGAACCCAGTGTCGTCGGTGATCAGCACACCGGCCGGGTCCCCCGAGCTTCTCGGCGCCGTGCCGAACCGCTTCGACAAAGCGAACCCGCCACGGGCAACAGTGGCGGGTTCGCAGATGTTCACAACCGAGCACGTCGCGGACATCATGGGGTCGCGACCCGGAGATCGTCGAGGTCGTCCGGCACGAGCGTTCTACGGACGAGCATCACCCGCCGCGGAGGCCAGGACATGGGATCCGGCCGCGCCCCTCGCGGTCACTACTGCAAGTATCCGCCACCGGGGTGTGACTGCCGCAGTTCGGCCACGAGCTGGCGCAGCCGCGGTGTGGGGCGGAGTCCCAACTCGTTGCGGAGGCGCTGCGCGTAGCGTTCGAAGTGGTCCAGCGCCTCGGCCAGGTTGCCTTCCGCCAAGTGGGCGCGGATCAGCGAGACTTGACTGCTCTCCCGCAGTGGATCTGCCTGGACGGCCGTATGAGCGGCCGTCACCGCCCCGGCGAACTGCTCAGCTTCGATGAGTTCTCCCGCCAGTTTCTCGAGGGCATGGAGTCGAAGCTGGCGCCAATGCTCCGCCTCCAGCAAGGCCCACTCGTCGTACCAGCCGGGCAGCAGATCAGCGGAGAGCTGGTCGACGGTCGCCGCGTTGAGACCGAGGTCCTCGGCCGGGACGCGGGGGTCGAGTATGCGCTGGGCCAACGACCGGGCGTGGTAAAGGTCGACGGTGACCTCCCGCGCGAGGCGCACCTCGCTGGGAGAGACGTCCAGTGCTTTCCGGCCGAGGCCACGCAGGCGTGACAGCGCCGCCCGAAGGTTCGTGTACGCCCTCTGCTCGGATGCTTCGGGCCAAAGACTTCCGGCGATCAAGGCCCGAGGGACAGAGGCGCGGTAGTTGAGCGCGATTAACGCCAGGAGTCGCTTCGAGCCGACCGGGACTGTCACCGGGACGTTGCCGACCACGAGGTCGAAACCGCCGAGAAGAGCTATGTGTACGGACGGTCGGCTCTTCACGGCCAGAGAAGAGAAAGCGAGATCATCTGAGCTCATGGCTGTGTGATCGCTTAGGGATCGGCCCACCCGGGCGCCTACCGACTGGCGGCACCACCATTGCCCAAGGATTCGCGATCTTCACACCTCCCAACAGATCCATGCTGCTCTGTCTGCTGAGGGTTGTCTAATTCGTCCAAATTGCACGAATGAGTGCCCTCTGGTCGTGGGCAGCTGACCCCTTGCGGGCGCCGCGCGCATGCCGGGACGGCGTCGCTCCCGCCGCCCGGGGTGCATTCACAGCCTCCACGGCCGCTCGGAGTGGCATGGGTCGGGGAGCGGACGGACACTGATGCGGTAACGAAGACCACGAGCATGGACTGCTCGGCGAAGGGCAAGCTCAGGGCGTGTATCCCGGCTCCGGCTCCCTTGCATACGGGCTCCTACGCGATCGCTGGATGCCCACGGGTCGTAAGAGCGACTCATGACAGCGCCATACGGTTTCAGCTGTGGTCGCGTAGCGAATCGCTGAGTGATCGGTTCGGGGTCGTGCATCACGCAACGACTGCTCGGGTCGACGGATCGTTCTCGAGATCCCGCAACCTGGCACCGGCACCGAGAACGAGCTGACGACGCTCTCCTGGCGGTCCCACCAGGCACAGGATCCGCCGTCGCGTAACAGAGTCGGCCTTGGTACTTGTGAGTTCGCGTAGTCCCGTGTCGCGAAGGAATCCTGCGGGCGCTGGTGAGGGATGTCCGCCAGCGTGAATGGCACGAAGCTCCTTGCTTTGCAGGATGGTTGACACCTCTGCAAAGGCAAGGAGCTTCGTACTTTATGGGGCACCCCGTCATCCGGTCACGACCGGAAGAGTTCAGCGCGGTCACCCGGGGGTGTTCAGGCCGGCGTGCCCGGCGTGGTCGGCGTGGTCGGCGTGGTCGGTGTCGTCGGCGTCGTCGGCGTGCCCGTGCCCGGCGTCGTCGGCGTGCCCGGCGTGGTCGGCGTGGTCGGCGTGGTCGGTGTCGTCGGCGTCGTCGGCGTGCCCGTGCCCGGCGTGGTCGGCGTCGTCGGCGTGGTCGGCGTGGTCGGCGTGGTCGGCGTGGTCGGTGTCGTCGGCGTCGTCGGCGTGCCCGTGCCCGGCGTGGTCGGCGTGGTCGGCGTGGTCGGCGTGGTCGGTGTCGTCGGCGTCGTCGGCGTCGTCGGCGTGCCCGTGCCCGGCGTGGTCGGCGTCGTCGGCGTCGTCGGCGTCGTCGGCGTGGTCGGCGTCGTCGGCGTCGTCGGCGTGCCCGTGCCCGGCGTCGTCGGCGTCGTCGGCGTCGTCGGCGTGGTCGGTGTCGTCGGCGTCGTCGGCGTCGTCGGCGTGCCCGTGCCCGGCGTGGTCGGCGT
>NZ_JBQQCE010000487.1:0-7432 GCF_052245645.1 Streptomyces sp. KR55
AGCCGTCAGATCGGCTCGCGCACACCCGCAAGACCCGCGGCGCAAACGAATGGTTGTACGCAATCCACCCAGCGTTCACTTCACAGGAGTCCCCCAGCCGCCAGGAACTTCCCCACCCGCTCCACCTCGTCGGCCGGCCAGCCGGGCCAGGGGCATCCGACTCGCGCGCGATAATGGCCGAGGTTGCGGCGGCTTGTGCGTTCACTCACGCCCGGCGGGCGGCACCGTCCGGCCAGACCACGTCGACCGGTAGCCCGGCTTCTCGGGCTTCAAGAACGGTGTCCGCAGTACCGCCGCCGTTGCCGCTCGGGGGCTCGCCATTCCAGACGGCCACGAGACGGTCAGCCCGCTGGAGAAGTGCGCGGTTGGCGTCCTCGTACGCTGACCGGTTCGCGGCCTCATGGGGGAGTACCAGCACCTCGTCCGCGGCTGCGGTGAGCCGGTCGAACGTCTCGGCGTGGTCAGGCTTGACCTTGTTCTGCCGGTAGTCCTGCGAGGGAATGACCGCCGCCAGGCGTCCGCCAAGTTCCAGCACGACTTCCGCGAACAGTGAGTCCGATCCCTTGGCGATGCACGAGACACCGACCAGGCCACCGTCGGCGTAGGGCTTGAGCGTCTCACGCAGGGCATCACGCACCAAGGGAATGCTGGCGTCGGTCAGGTCCATGTGCCCGGTCACGGCGATCGTGGTCACGTCGCTCCCTCAGCTCGACAGTACTTCGCGGATCCGACTCCGCGCCTCGCCGACCGTACGCGATGACGACCGGCCCACGGTGTACGGGTACAGCTGGCCGAGCTGGGCCCGTACGCGAGTGGACTGGGTGCGGGCGGCAGCATCGACGGCGCGGTGTGTCTGGTGAACCGCCTCGGGTACGTCGCCCATCAGGAAGTAGCACTCGGCCAGCCCGATCAGGTCGAGTGCATAGCTGCGCCCGGCTTCGGCGCCGCGGGTCGCGAGGGCGCCACGGATGTGTTCAGCGGCGTCTTCGGCATGTTGCTGCGGGTCCCGGCGGGCCATGTCCAGCAGGCGTCCACCGGTCACGCCGGCCAGCTCGGCATCGTCGAAGTACGCGATCCAGTACGGCTCTTCAGCGGCATTGGCTTCTGTGAGTGCCTCGACTGCCTCCGCTGTGGCCCGCCGGAACGCGGCCGAGCGGCCCAACGCCGCGTACGCCCACGCCTCTCGGGTGTGGAGCATCGCCCGTACCCGTGGCCATGCGGCCTTGCCCGCTCCCTTCTGTGCGAGGTGCACGAGTTCGAGGGCGTCCTGGGGGCGGTCCCGGTACAGCATCTGCCGCGCCATGCCCGCCAGCACGTTGGCGCCGAACGCGGCGTCGCCGCCCGCGTGGGCCGCGCGCAAAGCCAGCATGTAGTAGTTCTGCGCCTGCTTCTGAATCCCCGAGTCCCAGGCCATCGTTGCGGCCGTTCCCCCGAGGTGTGCCATCACCCGGAACAGGCCTCGCTCGACGTCCGGCGCCTGGTGCTCCTCGAGATGGTCGGCCACTTCGTTGAGCTGACCGACAACGGCCTTGCGGCGCAGGCCCCCGCCGAAGCGGTGGTCCCACGCCCGGAAGGCGCGCGCGGTGGACTCCAGTTCCTGGACCTCGCGCCGGCCGATGCGACCGCGACGGCGCACGCGCTCTGCCGCTGGTGCGGGTTCGAGCCAGCCCTCCAGGGTGTCAAGCAGGGCAGCACCAGACATGGCGGCTCCAGCGAGGGCGCGCGTAGCGGTGCGGCGGTCCATCACGAGGTCGCTCCTGGTCAGCTCGGCGGCCAGGTGCACAGTCGACTCGGGACGCCAGGATGCGTCGTCGGACGACCGCGCGGCCGGGGCCGTCGGCGGGTCTGGCGCGGCAGGTTGTCGCTCCCACGGCCGGTCGGCGAGCCCGACCATGCGCCCCGGGATGCGCAGCCCGTCTGCGATGCGGCAGATCACGTCGAAGCTGGTGACCTGCTGCTGCCCGCTGATGATCATGCTCACCTTGCCGGGAGTGAGCTGGCAGGCTGACGCGATCCGGTTCTGCGACAGGCCGCCCCACTTCTTGATCAGCGCGAAAGCCGCGGCGAAGTCGTGCTCTGCCAGGGCTCGCTTCACGTCGTCCCTTTCGAGGACCTCGGGTGCGAGCGGGCCGGGGGTGGTGGCGTCCATGGGGCCGACTTCCGGGGTGATCGTATGCGCTTCGTCGCGCCGTACCGCACCAGGAACGAGTGTATTACCGGCTCGGTAACCCCCTCCGGTCATCCCGCAGTTGCACGCAAACGGCGACGCTCGGTGCATCAGTAAGACAGACCCCGGCGACCGCGCGAACGGCCCGGGGCTGGCCAACGCTCAAACCTGAGAGGGAGCGTCGACATGACGAACGGTACCGCCCCCGGCGAGGACCGCCCACGCGGGGGGAAGATGGCCATCGAGGTGTACACGGTCCGCCGGGACGGCGTGGTGGTGGGCCCGCCGCGGGCCACGGTCAGTGTGCCGTACGGGTACGAGCCCGCCCTCGAACCGCTGAACACGCAGCTCGCGCCGTGCGCCTGCCCCGTCCACCGCCGGGCGGGAGCTGCCCGGTGAACGCCACCCGTGACGAGACCGAGACTCCCGCGCAGTCCACCGCCACGATGCGTGCCGCAGCGACCTGGCTCCTGGACCAGCGCACGGTGCCGCGCCACCAGAGCGTGAAGCTCTTCAGTCAGGGCTTCCACAACTACCTGGGGCAGCTGATCCCGCAGATCGAGCAGCTCGCCGACGTCCTGCCCCCGGAAGACGTTCCGGCGAAGGTGGCGCTGGCCGCTGTCGGCAAGGCCCGGCGGCGTCTGGAGGAGCCCGAGGCTGCGGGCCTCTACGGCGAGGTCGACCGTCTCAGGCGGCTCGGCCGGTCGGTGGTGGCCCTGTGCGACCACTACGACGCGTTGACCGGCGTGGCGATGTGCCTGGCCTGCGACAAGCCGATCGAGGCAGGCGACGCCTGGGTGCCGTACGACAAGGTCAGCCCCTCCGGGAATGCGGCGGGGCGGGTGTAGGTGTCGGTGGGGGAGGTGGCGGCTTCGCTATGTGGCTGGCGGTGCGGAGGCCGGTTTGTCGTTGCGGGATGGGACCGGCCTCCGCCTGCAGCCCCCCCGGCGGCGTCCGATCGGGCGGAGTGGATGCGGGTCAGGAGCGATCAGGGGGCCGCCGGGCGGTCCTACTGCCGATGGCTGGCGGGTTCTGCCGCGCGGGAGTAGCTGCGGTGGCGGGCCCCGTCGTTGATCCTGCGGATACCGCCGCGGGTGTGGTTGAGCGTGCGGGAGAGGTCCGCGATCAGGGCCATCGACTCGCCGAACTCACTGAGAAGGTCGGGTGAGGAGGGTTGCCACCCGTCTGCGTGCTGCTCGCTGATCGTCCGGCACTCTTTGACCAGTTCGGTCATCAGGCGGCGGAACTCTTCGACGTCGGTTCGGGTGTAGCTTTCGGCGCGTAACTTCGGTGGTGTGTTCAACAGGTCCCCCTTGGTGCTCTCTCGTGTAGGTGAGAACGCCGCTCAGCGCATGGGCGGAGGCGAAGGCCTTCACCGCTGCGGCCGTCGCGGTCTGGTCGGCGAGGTCGACGTGGAGGTAGCGGGCAAGGTGCGGGCGTGCCCAGGCGGGTGCGGCGGCATCGGCCAGGACAACTGGATGGGCGGATGCGATCTGGGCCAGGGTGAATTCACTGGAGGCGGCCGAGCCTCCTAATCCAAGGAGCATTGAAGGCTGGGGCATGTGCGTAAACCTGTAAGAGGTGACTGGCCAAGCGGGAAGGTGATAACCGATGGCCGAGGCCGCCCCCCAACCGGCGGCCCCGGCCGGGCCGAGGAACTGCCGGGGCGCCGAGCAGCGAACCGCGGCGCTGCAGCTTCCTTGTCCGTCCCGGCCAGTGGAGAGGTGGTCGGCGTCAGCTGCCGCGGCCGGCTCAGCGGCGATCCTGAGTGCGCCTGTCTCGAGACGGGACGAGCCCATTCCCTGGGCCAGCCGCTGTTGGAACACGTACTGGGCCTCGCGGCCGCGCTCCGGGTTCGCTGTTGGGTACCGCACCAGCACCTGTTCCTCCGTCGCGAACCTCCCCTTCGACCTTGTTGAACCAAGGCAGCACCAGATCGTGGAGATGTCGTTGCAAGGGGGAAAACCGTGCTGGTGTAAGCGGCCTGGTAATCCCATGCTCAGCCACTCCTCCATCCGTTTGGTCACGATGCCCCCTGGGGGCCCGGCTCCGCTGCGCCTTTCGTGCCGGGCTGGCGTACTCGCATCACCATGACGTGACGCGATCTCACTGCGGGTGATCATGGATAGGCGCAGTCCACCAACGGGGAGACGAACGCGCATCACCGTGGGAGAGATCCTTGTCCACACCGACCCCGCTGTCAACAATTGTCCCCGCAGTGAGAGTTATAGCCCTGAATCGAGTACAAAAGTCCTCGGCCTAGTGTGCGGGAATCAACTGCGCGCTACGCTGCTGTCCGCCGCGGACACGGGATTGCGAGCTCAGAGCAGGAGACCGCCCATACATGAACACTCCCCACCCATCTGAGGAGCGTGACGTCAAGGCGGCCATTGAGACACTCCGGGACCAGGCGGCCGGGTTGGGCAGCACACTGGACGAGTTGATCAACTTCGAGCGAATCACTCATCTGACGTCCATCCCGCAGGAAACGGTCCGTCGTCTGTTCGCGGGTGAGGACGTAAGCGACGCGGAGCTGAATCCCTCCTTCACCGAGCGTCTGCGATTTCTTCACGAGACACGGCGCGGGCCCGGTGGAGAGAAGTACAGGATCTCCGAGATCGCGGAGGGCGCGCGGGTCTCGAAGGAAGCCGTCAGCAAGATGCTGAACGGCACACGCAAGGCGGGACTCGACGTCGGCGCTGCCCTGGAGCGCTTCTTCGGGGTTGCCCCCGGCTACTTCACCATGAGCGGACCTGATGCTCTTCTCGCGGCCCTTGCGGAGATGGGTGAGAGTCTCAACTACATCGCCTTGCTCAAGGGCAGGAGGGTTGAGCACCTGGCCTTGCGCGGCAACCTCACCACAGGCGATGACCGCCTGGCACGCGAGCTGCGGCATGCCCTGCAGAACGCCCTGGAATCAGAGCAGGCAGAGGACTCAGAGATCAGGGAAATCACGGCGACGGTCCGCGCACTGCCTGAAGGCCGCCGGACCAGCGTCCTCGGCATCATCCGCAACGTCCTGGGCCTTGCCGAGTCGGATGGCAACAGCACCTAGGGCGCTTCTGATGGCTCTTGCTGGAGTGGGTGGATCAGTGCCCGGGCTGGGCAGGGGCGCCTTAGAAGTCATCTCATTTGATTGACTCGGCATTCTGTGGGTCATGGTGGGGATGATTGAGCGGTTGGTGCCGGACAAGTTGTGGGAGTTGTTCCAGCGGGTGGTACCGGAGGCGCCGTCGCGACCTCAGGGGGGTGGCCGGCGTCGGTACGGTGACCGGGAGGTGCTGGCCGCGATTGTGTTCGTAGCCACGTCGGGTTGTACCTGGCAGCAGGTGCCGTCGGCGTCGTTCGGGCCGTCGGGGGCGACGGCCCACCGCCGTTTCACGGAGTGGTCGAAGGCCCGGGTGTGGGCCAAGCTCCACCGCCTGGTCCTCGACGAGCTGGGCGCACGCGGCGAGTTGGACTGGTCCCGTTGCGTGATCGACTCGGTGAACATGCGGGCCCTGAAAAAGGGGGACCTGACAGGTCCGAATCCAGTCGACAGGGGCAAGTACGGCTCGAAGATTCACCTGATCAAGGAACGGTCGGGTCTGCCCATATCCGTCGGGATCTCCGGGGCCAACCTGCATGACAGCCAGGCCCTGATCCCGCTCGTGAAGGGCATCCCGCCGATCCGCTCGCGCCGCGGACGACGACGGCGCAAGCCCGCCAAGCTGTATGCCGACAAGGGCTACGACTACGCCTATCTGCGGCGATGGTTACGTGAGCGGGGCATCACGCACCGGATCGCCCGCAAGGGAGTGGAGTCCTCGCAACGACTGGGCCGTCACCGTTGGACCGTAGAGCGCACCATGGCCTGGCTCGCCGGCTGCCGCCGCCTCCACCGACGCTACGATCGCAAAGCCGATCACTTCCTCGCCTTCACCAGCATCGCCTGCACCCTCATCTGCTGCCGCAGGCTCTGCGGGGCACGTTCAAGTGTCCCCCACGGGCATGGAACGCCTTCGCCGCCCCGCAGGTTGGCCGCCCACTTGTCGTCCTGCGTGCCTTCACCGGCCGCTCCTCCTCGGTGGCAGGGGCTAGGGAGAACGGGGTGCAGCCGGACGGGGGACGCAGCTGCCACGGTACGAGGGCGTGCGGGAGGTGGCTAATCATTGGCCCGGCCGTCGGGATGTGCCCGTCAGGCCCTTGACCAGGTGCCGCTTCGACGGAGGATGGGGGGACGAGAGCGGGTCTGCGTGGTGAAGTGTGGGCCTCTGATAACTCCGACAGCAGGGAGCGTTCCTTCCGATGACCACACAGCCCGCACGCCCTGAGCGCAGCGGTCCCGAGACGGCCTCGGTGATGGATGTCTCGCCGTTCAAGCCTTCTCTCGTCAAAGCGGTGTTCAGGGACGTGACCCCGATGCACGTCTCTCGGTCGGCCGCGTGGGCCGCCGCGTCGGTGACGCGGACAGTGCTGACGGAGATCATCGACGGCGCGAGGAGAGCGGCGGCGGCGGAGGCCCGGAAGAAGCTGATTCCCGGGGACCTTCTCTCGGCGATCGACCGGAACGTCGAGCTCGAGGTGGGGACCAAGTGGTACGACCACAGCCCGACGTTTCAAGGCCTGACCGGTGTCCTGTACGACGCCGAGGGCGTCATCGTGCCTTCTCGTAAGCGCAGCAGGTCGCGCAAACCGAGTGCTGTGGTCGGCGCCCACAGGTTCGAGGCTGGGGTCAAGAAGCTGCTGCGGAGCCAGAGGGCGACGGCCGTCCCAGCGATGGTCCGCGACCTGGACGGAATCGCGAGCGTGTTCCTGACGGACCTCGCCCGGGACGCGGCCATGGTCGTCCGCGAGGGCGGGGTCAAACGTTTCGGTACGGTCACCCTAGTGATGTCGGGCGAACCGGCCCCACCCCCGTTCCTCAAGGATTCCCTCCGGGCACTGTCCACCCGCAGGGGGGACGGGCGGACCATCGGCAGGGATGACATCCTGGCCGCCACCACGATTCAGTTGTTCGGCGGCAACCTCAGGCAGCGAGCCCTCAGCGAAGCACGCAAGGCGACACAGAACACTTCGGTCGGCTGAGCGGGTGCGACCAACATCGCTGCCTGCACCCTCATCTGCTACCGCAGACTCGCCAAATGAGATGGCCTCTTACGAGTTGGTGCGTGATAGCGGGTGGGCATGCTCTCGTGGTGAGGGGCATGGTCGATCGGGCGGTGTTGGCGCATCCGTTGTTCACGGGCATCTCGACGGCGCGTCTGGTGTCTTTGGTTGAGGAGT
>NZ_JBQQCE010000488.1:0-7284 GCF_052245645.1 Streptomyces sp. KR55
CGCCGGGCGCCCCTCTTCGTTGTCGGGGGATCAGGCGCCGTTGACGTTGTGCGCGATCCGATCCCCGATCTCCTTGTCGATGTTCCGCCAGTACTGCAGGGCCCGGTCGACCACCGGCCGGGTCACCCCGTTCTTCAGGTGACCACTGACGTTGGACACGAGCCGGTCCCGGGCCGCGTCGTCCAGCACATGCCGCACCATCGTGCCGGGCTGCCCGAAGTCGTCGTCCTCGCGGTGCAGCCGGTAGGCCTCCCGCACCATCTCACCGGCGGTCTCCCACCCGGCGATGTCCCCGAACCGGTCGACGGCCGCGGCGGGCCCGCCGTACGAGTTCGGCGCGTACGGAGCACCGGTGTTGGCCGGCTCGTAGCGCATCGGCCCGTCCTTGGCGTAGGAGTTCACCTGCGAGCGGGGCCGGTTGGGCGGCAGCTGCGCGTAGTTGGGGCCGATCCGGTAGCGGTGTGTGTCGGGGTACGAGAACAGCCGGCCGAGCAGCATCTTGTCCGGCGACGGCCCGATGCCCGGCACCATGTTGGACGGCTCGAACGCGGCCTGCTCGATGTGGACGAAGTAGTCCTCCGGGTTCTTGTTCAGGGTCATCCGGCCGACCTCGATGAGCGGGTAGTCGCCGTGCGGCCACACCTTGGTCAGGTCGAACGGGTTGAACCGGTAGTCCGGGGCGTCCTCGAACGGCATCACCTGCACATGCATGGTCCAGGACGGGTGATCGCCCCGCTCGATGGCCTGGTAGAGATCCCGGCGGTGGCAGTCGGCGTCCTCGCCGGCCATGCGGTCCGCGTCCTCCTGGGTGAGGAAGTCGATGCCCTGGTCGGTCTTGATGTGGTACTTGACCCAGAACTGCTCGCCGCCGCGGTTGACCCACATGTAGGTGTGGGAGGAGTACCCGTTCATGTTGCGGTACGTCTTCGGGATACCCCGGTCGCCCATCAGCCACGTCACCATGTGCGCGGACTCGGGGGAGAGGGTCCAGAAGTCCCACTGCATGTTGTTGTCGCGCAGCCCGTTGTCCGGCCGGCGCTTCTGGGAGCGGATGAAGTCCTGGAACTTCTGCGGGTCACGGACGAAGAAGATCGGCGTGTTGTTGCCGACGAGGTCGTAGTTGCCGTGCTCCGTGTAGAACTTCAGGGCGAAGCCACGTGGGTCGCGCCAGGTGTCGGGGGAGCCGAGCTCGCCGGCGACGGTGGAGAACCGCGCCAGCATCTCCGTACGCTTACCCGGCTGGAAGAGGTCGGCCTTGGTGAACTGGCTGACGTCGTTGGTTACTTCGAAGACTCCGTATGCGCCACTGCCCTTGGCGTGCACCACCCGCTCCGGGACCCGCTCCCGGTTGAACTGGGCCATCTTCTCGATGAGGTAGTGGTCCTGGAGCAGAATCGGGCCGTCGGAGCCCACGGTCAGCGAGTGCTCGTCACTCTCGACCGGGATGCCGTGGTTGTTCGTGGTGTACGGAACCTGCTGGGGTGCCTGCGTCACTTGTCCTCCCCGGGGAAGACCGGTCACTCGGATCGGTGAATCGTTGCCAAGGCGAACGCCCGTCCCCGCCACGGTCACTGAGTTCGGGGACACCGGGCTGGTTCCAACCCGGCTGGTGTTGATCGTGTAAGCCTCGGCCACTCGCTGAGCGACCGAGCGGCGTGAGCCAGGAATCCCTCTGCCGAGTCAGAGGGAGGGTTCAAGAGCGTCCTCCCGTCGGACGTCGGGCCGGGTGACCTGGTCACCCGGCCAGTCAACCCCGCCGACAGGAAGTCGGCAACATTTGGACGGGGTCTAATTCCGGTGTAATTCCGAGAGTGTCCGGTGGGTCACCCTTGGTTGAGTTCGAACCAGACCACCTTCCCGGTGCTGAGCCGTGTCGCCCCCCATCGCCGGGCCAGCCGGTTCACCAGGAACAGCCCGCGTCCGCCCTCGTCGGTGTGGCGTGCCTGCCGCAGCCGGGGCAGCTGCGGCACATCGTCGCCGACCTCGCAGCGCAGTACATCGGTGCGCAGCAGCCGTAGCGTGACCGGCCGTGACGCATAGCGCACGGCATTTGTGACGACCTCGCTGACCAGCAGCTCCACCGGGTCGGTGAGCTCCTCCAGGTCCCAGCGGGCGAGTGCGCTGCGGGCCAGACGCCGGGCCTTGCCGGGGGCCATCTCCTCCGGCTCCAGCGACCAGTACGCCACATCGCTCGGCGCGATCCCGTCGAAGCGGGCGGCGAGCAGCGCGATGTCGTCGTCCCGGTCGCCGGGGCCCAGCATGTCCAGCACCTCCTCGCACAGGGCCTCGAGGGGCGGCGGATGGTCGGGGCCGGTGAGCTGCGCGATCGCGGCGAGCTTCTCGCGCAGTTGCTCTATGCCGGTCCACACGTCGCGCAGGCGGGACTCGACGAGTCCGTCGGTGTAGAGGAGCAGGGTCGCTCCGGCCGGGGCGTCCAGCTCCACGGCCTCGAAGTCGACGCCGCCGACACCGATCGGGGCGCCCGCCGGCACCCGCAGCACCTCGGCCCGGCCGCCCAGGTGCAGCAGGACCGGCGGAGGGTGACCGGCGTTGGCGATGGTGATGCGGTGCGTGACCGGGTCGTAGACGGCGTACAGGCAAGTCGCCATGCGGTCGGTGCCGAGCCGCTGGGCCTGCTCGTCGAGGTGGTGCAGCACCTCCTGCGGCGGCAGGTCGAGGCCGGCCAGCGTCTGCGCGGTGGTGCGCAGCTGGCCCATGATCGCGGCGGACGTCATGGAGTGGCCCATGACGTCACCGACGACGAGGGCGAACCGGCTGCCGGGCAGTGGGATGGCGTCGTACCAGTCGCCGCCGACCCGCGCGGTCTCGGCGGCCGGCAGGTAGCGCGAGGCCAGCCGCACGCCGGTCGGCTGCGGCAGGGTCTCGGGGAGCATGGTGCGCTGCAGTTCGTCGGCGATGTACGCCTCCCGCCCGTACAGCACGGCCTTGTCGATGCCGAGCGCGCTGTGCGTGGCCAGCTGGGCGGCCACCAGCAGATCGTCGGCCTCGAAGGGGATCCGCTCCGGGCGGCGCAGGAAGACCGCGGCGCCGATGACCCGGCGACGGCCGCGCAGCGGGGCGAGGATGGCCCGCTGGCCGCCCGGGATCACCGACTCGCCGTCCTCTCCGAGGAGTTCGGGCAGCGCGGCACGGGCGGCGGGTGCGTCGGCGAACACCGGCCGCACCCCGCGCAGCACCTCGGAGAGCGCGCCGCCGGGGAGCACCTCGCACAGTTCGGCGGTCAGCGCCGACAGCTCCGACGGCTCCGGCTGGAGCACGGGCTGGAACCCGCCCTCGGTGTCCCGCTCCTCCGGAATGCGGTCGGTGCGGCGCAGCCGCAGCACGACCGGGCCCGTGGGCCGCTCGTCGCCGACCGGCAGCGGGTCGCGCAGATAGACGAGGATCGCGTCGGAGAAGGTCGGCACGGTCGCCCGGCACAGCCCCATCACGATCTCGTCGAGGTCGATACCGCGGGCGATCCGCCGGGTCGCGGCGCCCACGAACCGCAGCCGGTCCCCGTCCCGCCGCATCGGCGTGGGCCGGCCGGGCGGCGTGACCTGCCCGGTACGCCGCTCCTTGCCGCCGGGGCCGGAACGCTCCGGCTCGAGACCGGGCTGCGCCGGAATGGCCTCCGGCGTGGGGCGCGGGCGGTGGGTGTCGGTCTCGGTGGCGGCCGGCTGGGAGTGCTCGGGGCCGGCGCCGTCGCTCGGTGTCACCGACGTGCCCGAGGGCGTCTCGCCGGTGCTGCGGGCCTGCGCGGGTAAGGCAGCGGCACCGGCGTGCGGTGCGGGCGCCTGGGAACGCAGGAGCGCCCCGCGGGGGTCCGCGGGGTCGACGCCCGGCTGGGGGCGCTCGAAGGAGGTCGGCTGCTCCGTCACGCGTGTCGCATCCATCCGTCCGGGGCGTGCAGTTCGTCCCGCAGGAATCCCGATACCCGGAATACGTGCCCCAGGAACGGATTTCCCGCGTGGTCAGAGGCTGTTCCTGTGCCGCCGGCGGACCGATCGTGGCCCGCACGGGTGTTGCCCTGGTACCCCTTGCTCACGTCCTGCCGCCCCTCGGTGACATGTGGTCAAGCACAATGCGCACTCCGGGAGTTGTCGCCGCGTTCCCGCCCGCCACCCGGCCACCACCCCTCAACGACGGTGCTGCGCACCGGCCATGCTTTTTGCGGTTGCGGAGGACGATCCTACGTTTCTTGCCCCGGGGCGCATCAAGGGTCTCATGAGGACACATGCACGGGCGTACGATCCCAGTCGTCCGGCAACGGGGGGACGGACCAGGACGGATCGGGGCGCCAGTGCTCCCAGCCGTCCGAGAACGGCGGCCCCCAGGCGCGGATCACCTCCACCGCGGACCGCCCCGCCGCCCTGACCCGCGCGGCCGACGGGGCGTCCATCAGCCCGTCCCGCTGGGCCTGCGCGAACTCGTCCTCGTCCCGCCAGTGCCAACTGCCGTCGGGGTGCACGGAGATGTCGAGAAAGTGATCCTCGGAGTCCACCCCGCCGTCCCAACGCACCAACGGCTCCTCAAGATTGACGTACCAGTTCTTGAACCGCCAGCCCGGATCCCAGAACAGCCACACCGACCAGGGCTCACCGGGCCGCGCCAGCTTCAGCACACCCGTACCGAACCACCGGTCGCGCTGCACCGTCCGCGGCTTGGTGTAGCGCGACTCCAGCGGCTCCTGATGCACCGGCGTACCGTCCGCGAGCACCGGCCTGACGCACTCCGTGCCGGGCGCCATCCACACGGCGAGCAGCTCGGCATCGTCCTGTACGACGGTGACGGGGCGCGCTATGTGGAAGCGGTCGCCGCCGTTCTCCCGGTACCGCCACAGGATCCGGCTCCCGGGCGCCCAGAAGGCCGCTGCTCCGCCCGCTTCCACGCGTCTCACCGCTCCGTCGTCTGCCATGCACAGATATTAGGTGCCACTGACATACGACGCTGCGGCGCGCGTCACGGTTCACGCGCCGGTCACGTGCCGGAACGCGTCGGGCCTGTCCGGCGGATCAGGTCGCAGGAAAACGGCGGCTCCCTTGAGCGCTGGTGAGCGGGGGCGATGGGGGTGCCCCCGCGCGAGCGAAGCCGAGCGTGGGGGAGCGTCCAGCTGCAAGGCGGAGGAGGGAGTCGACGCGATGGGGGTCCCCCGCGCATGGGGGTCCCCCCGCTCGAGCGAAGTCGAGAGTGGGGGAGAAGCCGAGCGTGGGGGAGTCGGCGACCGACGACAACGCGGCAGATGGGCGTGCCAGACCCCGCGTCTGCGGCATGATCCGCCGGACAGGCCCGAGTTACGGATGTGTCATCCGCAGGACATCCAGGGCCTCGTCCAGCTGTTCGACGGTGAGGTCGCCGCGCTCCACATAGCCGCTCTCCAGGACGACCTGACGGATCGTCTTCCGCTCGGCCAGCGCCTTCTTGGCGACCTTGGCGGCCTCCTCGTACCCGATGTACTTGTTGAGCGGGGTGACCACGGACGGTGACGACTCGGCGTACTCCCGGGCCCGCTCCCTGTTGGCGGTGATGCCGTCGACGGTGCGGTCGGCGAGCAGGCGGGTGGCGGTGGACAGCAGCCGGATGGATTCGAGGACGTTCTTCGCGATCACCGGGAGCATGACGTTCAGCTCGAAGTTGCCGGCCGCACCCGCCCAGGCGACGGTGGCGTCGTTCCCGGTGACCTGGGCGGCGACCATCAGGACGGCCTCGGGGATGACCGGGTTGACCTTGCCCGGCATGATCGACGAGCCGGGCTGGAGGTCGGGCAGCGCGATCTCGGCGAGTCCGGTGCGCGGCCCGGAGGACATCCACCGCAGATCGTTGGCGATCTTCGTCAGCCCCACGGCGATGGTCCGCAGCTGCCCGCTGGTCTCCACGATCCCGTCCCGGGCGCCCTGCGCCTCGAAGTGGTCGCGGGCCTCGGTGAGCGGCAGCCCGGTGGCGCGGGCCACCTCCTCGATGACGGCGGCGGAGAAACCGGGCGGCGTGTTGATGCCGGTGCCGACGGCGGTGCCGCCGAGGGGGAGTTCGGCGAGGCGGGGGAGGGAGGCGTTGAGCCGCTCGATGCCGTAGCGGATCTGCGCGGCGTAACCGCCGAACTCCTGGCCGAGGGTCACCGGCGTGGCATCCATCAGATGCGTCCGCCCCGACTTCACGACGTCGGCGAACTCCTCCGACTTGCGGGTGAGGGAGGCGGCGAGGTGTTCGAGGGCGGGGACGAGGTCGCGGGTGACGGCGGCGGTGGCGGCGATGTGGATGGAGGAGGGGAAGACGTCGTTGGACGACTGCGAGGCGTTGACATGGTCGTTGGGGTGGACGTCCCGGCCGAGCCGCTCGGTCGCGAGGGTGGCGATGACCTCGTTGGTGTTCATGTTGGACGAGGTACCGGAACCTGTCTGAAACACGTCGATGGGGAAGTGCTCGTCCCACCGCCCCTCGGCGACCTCGGCGGCCGCCTCCTGGATCGCCTCGGCGATGTCCTTGTCGAGTACCCCGAGTTGGGCGTTGACCTTGGCGGCGGCACCCTTGATCCGCGCCAGGGCCTCGATGTGGGCCCGCTCGATCCGCTGCCCGGAGATCGGAAAGTTCTCGACGGCCCGCTGGGTCTGCGCCCGCCACTTGGCGTCGACGGGGACCCGGACCTCGCCCATGGAGTCGTGCTCGATGCGGTATTCGCTCATACCGGGTACAGCGATCGGGAGGGTACGGATGTTCCGTTCCTGTGGCATCAACCGCTGACCGGAGCGCGGCGGGGGCAGTCACCCCCGCCGCACACCCTGGGGCCTACGCCAGCCCAGGTCCCCGTACCGGAATCGACGTGAACGTCGGCTGAGGCGCCGGATCCTGGAAGAAGTCGTTGCCCTTGTCGTCCACGACGATGAACGCCGGGAAGTCCTCGACCTCGATCCTCCAGACCGCCTCCATGCCGAGCTCCTCGTACTCGACGACCTCGACCTTCTTGATGCAGTCCTGGGCGAGCCGGGCGGCCGGGCCGCCGATGGAGCCCAGGTAGAAGCCGCCGTGCGACCCGCACGCGTCGGTGACCTGCTTGCTGCGGTTGCCCTTGGCGAGCATCACCTTGGAGCCGCCCGCCGCCTGGAACTGCTCGACGTAGGAGTCCATACGGCCGGCGGTCGTGGGCCCGAAGGAGCCGGACGCGTAACCCTCGGGGGTCTTCGCGGGGCCGGCGTAGTACACCGGGTGGTCCTTCAGGTACTGCGGCATCTCCTCGCCCGCGTCCAGCCGTTCCTTGATCTTGGCGTGGGCGATGTCGCGGGCCACGACCAG
>NZ_JBQQCE010000489.1:0-7269 GCF_052245645.1 Streptomyces sp. KR55
CCGCACCGGCGGACGTGGAACGCTGGTGGCAGTCTTTCCTCCGCAGATTCGATCTTGAGCACACCTTCCGGCTCATGAAACAAACCCTCGGCTGGACCGCCCCGAAGGTCCGTCACGCGGACACCGCCGACCTGTGGACCTGGCTCATCATCGCCGCCCACACCCAGCTCCGCCTGGCCCGACCCCTCGCCGAGGATCTTCGCCGCCCTTGGGAACGACCGGCCGAGCCCCGCCGCCTCACCCCCGCACGGGTGCGGCGGGGGTTTCGCAACGTCCGCGCGACCACGGCCCGCCCGGCGGCCGCACCGAAACCGTCCCGGCCAGGGCCGGGACGGCCTGCAGGCTCGAAGAACAAGCACCGGGCCAGGCACCACGACGTCGGCAAGACGCTCAAACGCGCCGAGTCGATCAAGCAACACCAAGCCCGCCCACGTTAAACGTCAAGCTCAGAAGGAGTTGAGTAACTTCATCCCTTCGGGTGGAGCTGGGGGGTGCTGGGCTGACGAAGTGCGGGACTGTTCACCCACGAAGCGTTCAATCTTCGTAGGTGGCCGCTGCCGCAACGCTGCCATCCTCCTGTACAGCTCGGCTGCCTCGTGCTCGAGCCCGAGGTCACCTGCCGCACCGTTGGCGGCGGAGGCGGCGCCCGCGGTGGGGCAGCACGCAGGGTGGCGATGCCGGAGGGCGTGGGCACGCACACTACCTCCAGCGCAAAGGGCAAGCGGCGCCCCCTCACCTCTATTCCGCAGTGGTTCTCAGACGCGTCCGGGTCCGCCTCTTCGCACAGCGCCGAGCTGAGTGCGGTCGAGGCCGGCCTCGGTGAACTTCTGTGCCACCACGCGCAGTACGCGGGCCATGGCCTGGGCGGGTGGGGTCGCGGCGCGGGTCGCGGCGCGGGCGAGCAGGATGCGGCGGGTGGGAGCGGGCACGTCGGAGCCGAAGGGCAGCAGGCGGACGTCGCTGCGGCGGCTGGTGAGGGCGAGTCGGGGAGCGAGGGCGATCCCGAGGCCGGCCGCGACCATGGCCTGTGCCTCCTGGTAGTCGTGCGAGGCATAGGCGATACGCGGCTCGAACCCGGCCCGGCGGCAGCTGCGGCGCAGAACGTCGGCGACGGGATGGTTGTCGGCGCGGATGATCCACTCCTGATCGGCGAGGTCGCCGAGGCGCAGCGTTGGCCGGGTGCGCAGCGGGGAGTCGGCGGGCACGACCAGCACGGTCGGGTCGTCGAGGAGGTGCGTGACGGCGAGGGCGTCGTCGTCGATGCGGTTCCACTCGTAGTCCCACAGCAGCGCCTGCTCGACCTCGCCCGTGTGCAGCATCTCGCGCAGCTGGTCGAGGACTCCGGCACGTACCACGATCCGCACGCCGGGGTGACGGTGGCTGAACCGGGTGAGGGCGAGCGGCAGCAGCGAGGCGCTGGCGGTGGGGAAGGAGCCGAGCCTGAGTGTGCCCTGGTCGAGGTCGGTGAAGGACTCCAAATCGGCCTCGGCTGCGCCCAGTTCGCGGCGGATGACCCGGCCCCGCTCGGCCAGGGCGGCGCCTGCGGGGGTGGTACGGATGCCGCGCGGCAGCCGTTCGATCAAGGGCTGTCCGGCCTCCCGTTCCAGCAGGGACATCTGCTGGGAGGCGGCGGAGGTGGTCATTCCCATCGCCTCCGCGGCGGCGGTGAGCGAGCCGCGCTCGGCGGCCTCGGTGAGCAGCAGCAGACGGCGCACGTTCAGCATGCGAAGAGTTTAGCTGAGCTAAACCGTACTGAAGGAATCTGCCATTGTGCCCAAGTCGCGCGTCTGCGAAGGTCGTCGCATTCGCCGAGCGGTTCACCGGATCGCAACACGCCCGTAACCGTCCGCCCGGCGCTCTCCTTCCCATGAGACACAGGAAGAGCCCGAAGCCGTGCACACTCCCGCGACCCTGGTACGTGGCGGCACCAGCAAGTGCTGGTTGTTCAGCCAGGTCCACGTCCCCACCGACCGCAGCGAGTTGGAGAAGCTGCTGGTCGCCGCCTATGGCTCCACCGACCCCGTGGAGCTGGACGGGGTGGGCGGAGCGACACCGACCACCTCCAAGGCCGCCGTCGTCGGTGTCTCACCCGAGCCCGCCGTGGATGTCGACTACCTGTTCGCGCAGGTCGGCATCGGCACTGGCACGGTGGAGTGGACCAGCAACTGCGGCAACTGCGCCACGGGCATCGCCCTGTACGCAGTAGCGAAGGGGCTGGTGCCCGTCACCGGTGACCGCACCCGCGTGGTGATGCGGAACAGCAACACCGGCGCGCTGCTGGAAGGCGTGGTGGACACCACGGGCGGCGTGGTGCACGAGTTCGGCGACCAGACCGTGCCGGGCACCCGGGCCGGCGGCGTGGCGGTCGGCCTCACCTTCCTCCGCCCGGCCGGCGGCACGACGGGCTCGCTGCTGCCCACCGGGCGGGCGGCCGACGAACTGCGGCTCGGCACCGCGGCGCCGCAGTGGGTGAGCATGGTGGACGCGGGCGCTCCCGTGGTTCTCGTGGACGCGCTCAGCGCCGGTCGCACCGGCGCCGAGACCCCGGACCAGATGCGCGCCGACGTGCCGTGGCTGCGCGCGGTCCGGCACGCGGCCGCACCGCTGATGGGACTCCTCGAGCCGGGGCAACAGCCCGGCGACGCGGTACCCAAGGTGGGCCTGATCGGCCCCCCGGTGCCGTACACCACCACCCTGGGCGAACCCGTCACCGCCGAGGACTACGACGTCTCGGTACGCATGCTCACCATGAACGCCCCCCACCCGGCGATCGGTCTCACCTCCGCCGTCGCCGTCGCGGCCGCGAGCCTGCTGGAGGACTCCGTGGTCTCCCGGGCCGCCGCCGGAGAGCCCGGCGAATGGTTGCGCCTGGGCACCCCCGCCGGTGTCGTGGCGGTCCGCTGCTCGGACGTCCGCGACGGCGTCCCGGAGCGGGTCACCGTGCAGCGGGCCGCCCGGCTGCTCGCCGACGCACGCATCTACGTACCGGAACGGGGAGCACGCAAGGCTTCCTGACCGGGACACATCTCGCCTCGGGCGGCCGGTCCCCAGCCGTCCACACCGGGGTAGCCTCGCGCCCTCGGGGCGCGCACTCCCGTCCCCTCCTGCACCAAGGAACAAAGATGTCTCCTGAAGTGATCTCCATAGGCGCGCTGCTGGTGATGTTCGTGATCGGCACCGTACTGCCGATCAACCTGGGCATTCTTGCCTTCGTCGCGACCTTCGCGGTCGGCACTGCCTCGCTCGGCCTCACCGAGGACGAGATCTTCGAAGGCTTTCCGGTGAAGCTGTTCGTGACGATCGTGGGGGTCACGTATCTGTTCTCCGTCGCCCGCCGCAACGGCACCATCGACCTGCTCGTCGCGGCCGGCGTGCGGCTGGTGCGCGGGAAGGTCGCGCTCATCCCCTGGGTGCTGTTCCTGGTTGCCGCCCTGCTGACGGCGTTCGGCACGTTCACCCCGGCCGCCGTCGCGATCCTCGTGCCGATCGGCATGAACTTCGCCCACCGCTACAAGCTGAACCCGCTGGTGGTCGGCATGCTGGTGATCAGCGGCGGCCACGCGGGCGCGTTCTCCCCGCTCGCCGTCTCCGGTGCGCTGGTCCTCGGCCTGGTCGACAAGACCGAACTGCACGTGTCTCCCGTCGCGCTGTTCACCGCCAGCTTCGTGATCAACCTGGTGCTGTCACTGCTCACCTACGCGCTGCTGGCCAAGCGTCCTGTTCCACTGGCCGAAAGAGACGACGCGACCGGCGACGACGAGGACCTCGCCGTCTCCGGCAAGCCCGACTGGCGGCAGTGGCTGACTCTCGCCTGCCTGCTCGCCCTCGTCGTCGGGGCGCTCGGCTTCCAGCTGGAGATCGGCTTCCTGGCCCTGGTCGCGGGAGCCCTACTGGCCCTGGTGGACATGAAGCGACAGGAGAAGGCGGTCGACGGCATCAGCTGGTCCACGCTGCTGTTGGTCGCCGGCATGATGACGTACATCGCAATGCTCGAGAAGGCCGGCATCATCGAGGAGATCTCCGAGCACGCCGCGGGCCTGGGCGCCCCGATCGTCGTAGCCCTGTTGCTGTGCTTCACCGTGGCCATCACCTCGGCGTTCGCCTCGTCCACCGCGATCCTCACGGCGATCATCCCCATCGCCGTGCCACTGCTGCTCTCCAGCCACCTCAACGCAGCCGGGCTGATCGCCGCCCTGGCGGTGTCCACCACGATCGTCGACACCTCCCCCTTCTCCACGAATGGTGCCCTGGTCCTGGCCAACGCCCGTGGCGTCGACGCCCGCCGCTTCTACCGCCAGGTCATCAGCTACACCGGCGGCGTCGTCGCCCTCGGCCCTGTCGTCGCCTGGGGTGCCCTGGTCCTGCCCTGGTCATAGAGCACAGGAAGGCGACGAAACGTCGGCCGGCCGCTCGGCGCGATGATCGCGCCGAGCGGGTCTGTACGGTCGGTCTTCGGTGTAACTCCCGATCAAGGAAGAGCACCTGATGAGTGACGTGACTGCCTCTATCGAGGCGGTTGAAGAGGTCCGGCCGGTCGAGCTGTCGGCGGATCTGCTGGATGACCAGTTGATCGGGCAGTTGGTCGACCGGGCCCGCGCGGGCGGGCTCCAGTAGACCGGTGAGGGTGGACTCCTGCAGCAGCTGACCAAGCGCGTGCTGGAGTCCGCCCTGGAAGGCGAGATCACCGACCACCTCGGCTACGAGAAGCACGACCCGGCCGGCGTCGGCAGCGGGGACTCCCGCAACGACGTCCGCGCCAAGACCGTGCTGACCGACGTCGGCCCCGTCGAGATCGTGGTGCCTCGGGACCGCGACGGCAGCTTCGAGTGGAGTATTCGCCGAAGCGGCGGATGTGCTCGGTCAGGTAGGGCGAGAGGGGCTTATGCAGCTTGTCAGTTGGCGGAGGGGAGAGAGGCGAGCCTTCGGTCGCTGTCGCGCTTCTTCAGGGCGAGGTTCTCGTGGTAGAGGTTCGCGGTCACCGTTGCAAGGGCGTCGAGTTTGCCGTTGAGCTGCGTGATCTCGGCTCTCGCCTCACGAAGCTGCTTGCGGAGCTCGGCGATCGTCGCGTCCCGGGCGACCTCGCCGGGGGTGCGGAGGACGGGATGGGCGAGTAGTGCTGCGCCGGCCAGATCTCCAGGACGGCAGGCGAGCCGATGTCGCCCTTGGGGTGGTCGTCGGGGTGGAGGCGGCCGTGTTTCGGTGGCCAGGCGGTCGTAGTCGTCCCGGCCGGTGCAGGCGACGCGAATGTACGGCGGATGAGTCTGGTCGTGCTTGTACTTCTCCAGCAGGATCTGGCGCAGCAGCCCTACCTAGTCGCCGGGTTCGGCGGCGGGGGCCAGATGCTTGCGCATCGCTTCGACCTCCCACGCGGACAGGCGGAGGTGCTCGGCCTTGCGTGCAAGGTCCATGACGGCTGACGGGATCATCAGCTGGCGGGCGTACTCGTCGAACGAGGTGGCCTGCCCGATCACCAGCGACGGGACGGCCTCGGCGCCCTTGAGGCGCAACTGCCGTTCCTCTTCCTTGGTGATGTGGAAGGGATACTTCGGCCCGCGGAGCTCCAGGGGGGCCGCGAGGGTATGGGTGGCGGCCAGGCTCATGAGAAGACTCCCTCATGTTTTCCGGTCAGCTCATGCGGGCCCTGAAAGGACTGCGGAAGACTGCGGGTGACGCCGTCTGCGGGTGACCGCCGTTGCATCGCCGTCCCGGCTGACGCTTGGCGGCCACCCACTGATGGACCGGCTCGCTTCAGGTAGAACTCCCGCGATGGCGGCGTTCGTGCTGGTGCGGAGTCAGCCCTGGTCCTCGGACGAGGGGTAAATCCGCCACAACTGGGAGAGGTTGGGTCCGCCCCACATGCGGGTCAGGCCCACCAGCCGGTCGTTGCCCTGGAGGTGGTCGGCGATGGCCAGGGCGTAGCGCGGGTGCACGACCGAGACCAGGTAGAAGTCATTGCCTCGCTCTGCGTGGGAGACCAGCTGCCAGTGCTGGTTGAGGCTGTCCGTGCGTTCTCGCAGGGTCACGGTGTCGGGCGGGTTGGCCCCTGCGGTGAGGCAGCGGTGGTTGGCGTACGACTCGATGCGCACGGTGCCGTCGGCGTTCTGCCGCAGGAACCACCGGTGCGAGTTGTTGTCCTTGGCGAAGGGGTCCTGTGCCCAGGTCTGGGTGTGGTTGCCGACACCGTCGTGCCAGTCGTTGCACATGAAGTAGGTTCCGGTGACGTGGTGGGTCATCGTCACCGATCCGCCTGCGAGCAGTACGAGGTCGCTCAAGTCATGCTCCTCAGCTTCGAGAGTTCTTCACAGGAGCGGGCGCCCCTGCAACTCAGCGTAAAGAGCCGGCGGTTGTTCCACAGCGTGGCTAACCAGCCGTTTCCCGAGGTCAGAGCCTGTCCGGGAGATCTCGAACGAGGGGACGGCGCTACTCGAACTACCTAACCGAGCGTCACTCACATGTCCCGCACGCGGCGCAACGCTGTGGCATCGCACCGCCGGATTCGAACGGGCAGGGTGAACGCCACGCGGCAGGCGAGAGCGGCAAGAACGAGAAAATGACAGCTGTCCCGACGAGCCGCCTGTCTCATACTGCGGGGCGATGATCAGCTCACCGCGAGCTCGCGCACCCGGCGCACACAACCAACCCGTCCATGAGCACCAGAATCCGGTAGGACCACGACCGACGCACAACGCACCTGTCACCAGGAAGCTGATCCACCGACACCGCCCTACCGGTCACATCAGGGAGGAAGAAAAACACCTTCTGAGCTTGACTCTGTCGGGGATCTTGGAGTTTCCCGGTGCGGCAGCATGATCAGAGGGCATGCTCGGGGCTGTTTCGAAGGCCGTTGCAGTTGTCGAGGTGTTCATTGTCCCTCCGTCCCCGTTCCGGCGAGCAAGTCCCGTCTCTGACCGCGCAGATCGCGCGGGCGAGCAACCCGGGCGGTACGACGGCGATGTGGGTGAGAGACCGGCTGGACGGACTGTGGCGCGACGAGGACTTCGCCGACTGGTATCCGCGCGACGGGCGGCCCGGCCACTCGCCCGCCCAGCTGGCCACCGTCTGTGTGCTGCAGTTCGTGCTCGGCCTGTCGGACCGGCAGGGCGCCGAGGCGGTGCGCTGCCGCATCGACTTCAAGTACGCCATGGCCATGGAACTGGATGATCCCGGCTTCCACCACAGTGTGCGTATCCCTGCGTGACGCCTTGCCCCGGCGTGAAAATTGGGTTGGCGGCTGTCCGTCGACGTCGGCAGCACCTTGGGGGGTGGATC
>NZ_JBQQCE010000049.1:0-31175 GCF_052245645.1 Streptomyces sp. KR55
GTGCCCTGACGCACCGCCACCGCCCCGCCCGTGCGCCCCGGCCCGCCCTGCACCTGGAGCAGGGCCAGGATCCGCCTGCGCCGTCCATGACGCCCTCCGGGCACGGACGGCGCACTGCGCTGTCTGGTGGACGCGCCCTACGACTCCTGCGGCCCCGCCGCCGGCACCGGCCGCGCGGGGACGGTCCACGGCAGTTCGATGGAGACCGTCTTGCCGCCCTCGCGGGTGGGACGCACCCGCAGCCGCCCCCCGCACTCGTTGGTCAGCCAGCGGATGATGACCATGCCGCGGCCGTTGTCCTGCTGGACGGCGGCCGGTAGCCGCTTGGGGAAGCGCGGGTGGCTGTCTGTCACGCCGATGCGCAGCTGTTCGTCGCGGTCGAGTTCGATGTCCACCGTGAAGGTGGGTGACTGGCCGAAGGTGTGCTGTACGGCGTTCGTGGCGAGTTCGGAGACGATGAGCCGGATGGTGTCGGCCACCTCACTGTCCGGCGCCAGGCCCCACTCCGCGAGGGTGCTGACCACGTAGCCGCGAGCCGCGGAGACCGAGGCTGGATCGCTCGGCAGAGTGACGGATGCTTCCAGATGGTCTGCCATGGCGAGGTCGTCCCTTTCCCACGGGACCGGAGTCCGACACGGAGCGGATGGTTCGAGTACGGTCCCGGACTGGTGCTTCGTCGCCAGACTGCCACTACCGCGCCGGTCACGGTGGCGATCCACCAAGATATGCATATATCTGTCGCTCGAAGCGGTGAACTCTGCGACGGCAGACCGTATTTGGGCGGCTCAGAAGGAGTAAGGAGTTTCCCATGCAGCACGGCCCCGCGGTGCGCCGTCGGAAACTTGGTGCCGAATTGCGCACACTGCGCAGCCGCGCCGGCCTCACGAGCGGCGAGGCGGCCCGGCTCGTGGGCTGGCACCAGTCGAAGGTGAGCCGGATCGAGACCGGCGCGAGCGGGGTGAAACCGGCCGACGTGCGGTTACTCCTGGATGCCTACCGGGTGACGGACTCCCAACTCCGCGAAGTACTCATGACGTTGGCGGACTCCGGCGGCCACGGCCGGGACCACTGGTGGCACGCCTACCGCGGGGTGCTGCCGCCCACCTACCGGGACTTCATCAGCCTGGAGTCCCAGGCGAGCGCGATGCGCACACTGGAGACCTCCGTCGTCCCCGGGCTGCTCCAGACGCCCGAGTACGCGCGTGCGGTGACCCGGGCCGCGGTGGAGGGCCTGGACGAGGACCGGCTCGACGCCCTGGTGGAGGTACGCCTGGCCCGGCAGGACGTGCTGCGTTCGCAGCCGCCCCTGGCGCTGAGCGCCGTACTGGACGAGGCGGTGCTGCGCCGCGAGGTCGGCGGACCGGATGTCATGGCCCGGCAGCTGGCACGGCTGGTGGAGGCGGCCCGGCTGCCCCAAGTGCGGCTCCAGGTGTTGCCGTTCGCGGCCGGAGCCCACATCGGCATCACCGGGCCTTTCGTTGTCTTCTCATTTCCGAGCACTTCTGATCTGGATGTGGTTGTTCTCGACCACTTGACGAGTAGCCTCTACCTCGAACGGAAAGAAGACGTAGAGGCCTACACCGAGGCCTTCAACGTCCTTCAGTTTCATGCCCTTTCGCCCGAGGACTCGTTGGATTACATCGCCGGGATAGGTGACGGCGCGTAAGGAGGCACCATGACCGCACTGCCTCGGAACGTACCTTCCAGCACTCGACTGCTCGGTGTGCACTGGCTGCGCAGCAGCTACAGCACCGGAGCGAACAACTGTGTGGAGACGGCCCGGCCGGATCACGGCCCAGGCGCCGGACTGCTCGCCGTGCGCGACTCCAAGGACCCGGCCGGACCCGCGCTGCTCTTCTCTCCCGAGAGCTGGGCGGGATTCACGGCCTCGTTCCGGTGCGGCGCACCGACCCCTGACCACCCCTGACCAGTGTCACTTCCTGATCGGATCTGATCAGGTCCGCATCGCGTGATGCACGGCCGTGGTACGCCGACTCATGGTCGCGTTTCACCGATCACACGTACAGCGCGTTCGATCTGGTCCCCGGAGAGGTCCGCGCGGGCCGTCAGCCGCAGCCGGGAGATGCCGTCGGGCACGGAAGGAGGCCTGAAGCAGCCCACGGCGAGCCCCGCGGCGCGGCAGTCGGCCGCCCAACGCACGGCCCCCTCCGGGGACGGCCCGCGCACGGAGACGACCGCGGCGTCCGGGCGTACCGCCTCCAGCCCCATACCCGTCAACCGGGCGTGCAGTTCGTCCGCCACCGCGTGCGCCCGCGCCGCCCGCTCGGGTTCGCGACGCAGCAGTCTCAGTGCCGCCAGGGCCGCGCCCGTGGCCGCGGGGGCGAGGCCGGTGTCGAAGATGAAGGTCCTGGCCGCGTTGACCAGGTGGTCGATCACCCCGGCGGGGCCGAGCACGGCGCCGCCCTGACTGCCGAGCGACTTGGACAGCGTCACCGTCACGACGACATCGTCGGCGCCCGCGAGCCCCGCCGCATACGGGGCGCCCCGGCCGCCGTCACCGAGCACACCGAGGCCGTGGGCGTCGTCGACGACCAGCCCGGCGCCGTGCGTGCGGCACGCCTCGGCCAGTGCGGCGAGCGGTGCGGCGTCGCCGTCGACCGAGAAGACCGTGTCGGACACGGCGACGGCCGGCCCCTCGTGTGTCTGCAGCGCCTTGCGCACCGCGTCCGGATCGGCGTGCGCGACGACCTGGGTCGTACCGCGGGCCAGCCGGCAGCCGTCGATCAGCGAGGCGTGGTTGCCGGCGTCGGAGACGATCAGGGAGCCGTGCGGCGCGAGTGCGGTGACCGCGGCGAGGTTGGCCGCGTACCCGGAGGAGAAGACCAGGGCCGCCTCGAAGCCGCAGAAGTCGGCCAGCTCGCGTTCGAGTTCGCCGTGCAGCTCGGTGGTGCCGGTGACGAGCCGGGAACCGGTGGCGCCGCCGCCCCAGGTGCGCGCGGCCCGCGCGGCGCCCTCGGTGACCTCGGGGTGGCGGGCCAGCCCCAGGTAGTCGTTGCTCGCCAGGTCCAGCAGCGGTGTGTCGGCGGAGCGGGGGCGCAGGGTCCGTACGAGTCCGGCGCGCCGGCGCAGCTCCGCCTGCTCGTCGATCCAGCCGAACGCCATGAGCCCTCCGGGACTTTTGTAGGTAATGCACAGACCCTAGCGGGACGCAACGCAGCTCAGTGTGTGGCAATACCCACACGACGAACTGCCAGAGCTGTGCAAACTCTCCTTGGCCGGAGGTGGTGCCTTAGGACAGGATCGGCTCTCATGGACCTGCTGAACACGCTCGTGGACAAGGGGCTTCGGCGCGAGTTGCCGACCCGCGAGGAAGCACTGGCCGTCCTCGCCACTTCCGACGACGACCTGCTCGATGTGGTGGCCGCGGCCGGCAAGGTGCGCCGGCACTGGTTCGGCCGACGGGTGAAACTCAACTACCTCGTCAACCTCAAGTCGGGCCTGTGCCCCGAGGACTGCTCCTACTGCTCCCAGCGGCTCGGATCGAAGGCCGGCATCCTCAAGTACACCTGGCTCAAGCCCGACGAGGCCTCGCAGGCCGCGGCCGCGGGGCTCGCCGGGGGTGCCAAGCGGGTCTGTCTGGTGGCCAGCGGACGGGGCCCGACGGACCGTGACGTCGACCGGGTCTCCGAGACCATCAAGGCGATCAAGGACCAGAACGAAGGCGTCGAGGTGTGCGCCTGCCTCGGTCTGCTCTCCGACGGCCAGGCCGAGCGGCTGCGCACGGCCGGCGCGGACGCGTACAACCACAACCTCAACACCTCCGAAGGAACGTACGCGGACATCACGACGACGCACACGTACGCCGACCGGGTGGACACGGTCCAGAAGGCGCACGCAGCCGGGCTGTCGGCGTGTTCCGGTCTGATCGCCGGAATGGGCGAGAGCGACGCGGACCTCGTCGACGTGGTGTTCTCGCTGCGCGAGCTGGACCCGGACTCGGTGCCGGTCAACTTCCTGATCCCGTTCGAGGGCACTCCGCTCGCCAAGGAGTGGCACCTCACGCCGCAACGGTGCCTGCGCATCCTGGCGATGGTCCGGTTCGTCTGCCCGGACGTCGAGGTGCGCATCGCCGGTGGCCGCGAGGTGCACCTGCGCACCATGCAGCCGCTGGCCCTGCATCTGGCCAACTCCATCTTCCTCGGCGACTACCTCACCAGCGAGGGCCAGGCCGGCAAGGCCGACCTGGAGATGATCGCGGACGCCGGGTTCGAGGTGGAGGGCACGGACGAGGTGACGCTGCCGGAGCACCGGGCGACCGGCGGCTGCGCCTCGACGTGCGGCTCGGCGTCGGCGTCGGCGGCCGAGACGGTCCCCGAGGCGCGCACCGACCTGGTGGCCGTGCGCCGCAGAGGAGCCGGAACGGACCTCGCGCCCAATGCCTGAGCTGACCGTGCCCGAGCTGCTGGACCTCGACCGGCGGCATGTCTGGCATCCGTACGGGCCGATGCCGGGCCGGCAGGAACCGCTCGTCGTGGAGGCGGCGAGCGGGGCGCGGCTGAGGTTGGCGGACGGCTCGGGTGAGCTGGTCGACGGCATGTCGTCCTGGTGGTCGGCGATCCACGGCTACCGCCACCCGGTGCTCGACGAGGCCGCGCGTGAGCAGCTCGGCCGGATGAGCCATGTGATGTTCGGCGGGCTCACGCACGAGCCCGCCGTACGCCTGGCAAAGCTCCTTGTCGACATGTCGCCCGACGGTCTGGAGCATGTCTTCCTCGCCGACTCCGGCTCGGTGTCGGTCGAGGTCGCGGTCAAGATGTGTCTGCAGTACTGGCGTTCGCTCGGCCGCCCGCGCAAGCAGCGCCTGCTGACCTGGCGCGGCGGCTACCACGGCGACACGTGGCAGCCGATGTCGGTGTGCGACCCCGAGGGCGGAATGCACGAGCTGTGGACCGGGGTGCTGCCCCGTCAGGTGTTCGCGGACGCGCCCCCGACGGAGTACGAGGAGTCGTACGCCGACCAGCTGCGCGCGATGATCGAACGGCACGCCGACGAACTGGCCGCGGTGATCGTCGAGCCCGTGGTGCAGGGCGCGGGAGGGATGCGTTTCCACTCCCCCGCGTATCTGCGGGTGCTGCGCGAGGCGTGCGACGCGCACGACGTGCTGTTGGTGTTCGACGAGATCGCGACCGGGTTCGGGCGTACGGGCGCGCTGTTCGCGGCGGAGCATGCGGCTCTCGCGCCGGACGTGATGTGCGTGGGCAAGGCGCTGACCGGCGGCTACCTGACGATGGCGGCGACGCTGTGCTCCTCGCGGGTGGCCGACGGCATCTCGCGGGGTGAGGTGCCGGTGCTCGCGCACGGGCCGACGTTCATGGGCAATCCGCTGGCCGCGGCCGTGGCCTGCGCCTCCATCGAGCTGCTGCTCGGCCAGGACTGGTCGGCGGAGGTCAAGCGGATCGAGACGGGGCTGTGGGAGGGGCTGGCTCCGGCCGCGGACCTTCCGGGTGTGCGGGACGTCCGGGTCCTCGGCGCCATCGGCGTCGTCCAGCTCGACCACGCGATCGACATGGCCGCGGCGACGAGGGCGGCGGTGCGCGAGGGCGTGTGGCTGCGGCCGTTCCGCGATCTGGTCTACACGATGCCGCCGTACGTCACGAACGACGCGGACGTGGCGCGGATCGGGCGCGCGGTGTGCGCCGCGGCGCGGGAGGGATGACATGCCGGTTCTGGTGATCACGGGTACGGGCACGGAGGTCGGCAAGACGGTCACGACGGCCGCGGTCGCCGCCGTCGCACGGGCGGCCGGGCGTTCGGTGGCCGTGCTCAAGGCCGCGCAGACCGGCCTGCGGCCGGACGAGCGCGGGGACGCCGACGAGGTCGCGCGGCTCGCCGGTGCCGTCACGGCGGCCGAACTCGCCCGGTATCCCGAGCCGTTGGCGCCGGGCACCGCCGCGCGGCGGGCCGGGCGGGCGCCGGTGCACCCGCAGGAGATCGCCGAAGCGGCGGCCAAGCTGGCCACCGAGCACGATCTGGTGCTGGTCGAGGGTGCCGGCGGGCTGCTCGTACGGTTCGACGCGGCGGGCGGGACCCTCGCCGACGCGGCCGGGCTGCTCGCCGCGCCGGTGCTGGTCGTGGTGTCCGCGGGGCTGGGCACGCTGAACACCACCGAGCTGACGGCACGTGAAGTACGGTCCCGGCGGCTCGACCTGGCGGGGGTCGTCATCGGCAGCTGGCCCGGCGAGCCCGACCTCGCCGCCCGGTGCAACCTCGCGGACCTGCCGGAGGTGGCCGGGGCCCCGCTCCTCGGCGCCGTGCCCGCCGGCGCCGGGGCGCTGGCTCCGGCGGCCTTCCGTGCGGCGGCGCCGGGCTGGCTCGCGCCGCGGCTGGACGGGACGTGGGACGCGGAGGCCTTCCGGGCGCGTCAGGCGCCTCCGGCTCGTCGTTAGGGGTCTGCCATCCAAGAGGTCGGTCGGTCCGCTCGGGCCCGCCGACCTCTTTCATTGCGCTGCGGTGGCGATTTCCGGACGCGCGGCCGGGCCGACAACCCGGACGTCTCCGCGCGGCTGGATCGATCACGTCGCCCCTGTCAAGATCACCTTTCGCGCCCTGTTCGCGAAGTGTTCCGGTCAACATCCACTCGGGCTGGTTTCGAACGCCGGCCCGATTCAGAGTTCGCGTTTCTCCGCCGCCGACCCATTCCTTCCGGTTGACCGGAAACGAGGTAGAGGGCCTGGGCGGCCCATGATGGATTTGTGGCGTCAATTCGATTTCTGTGAAGGAGGTGAAATTCGGTGAACGAGTTCGAGGAGAACGAATACGAGGCGCCTCAGATCGTGCCGATGGGCGACTTCAGCGAGCTGACCATGTGGTACGGCTGGGGGAGCGCCGACGGCGAGGGTGACGCCATCATCTGACGTGTCGTGAGGAATCCGGTCGGCGAGAGGGAAGAAATTGGATGCATCGTGGTTCGTGACTTTCTCCGGAAGGCGCACGGAAACGTTTCCTGATTCCTTCGCGGAAGCCGACCGGATTTCCATTGCCAGCGACCGGTCGGGGAATTCCTGGATCGTCGCCGACACCACGCACGCCCGGTTGGTCGTGGCCGAAGCCGGGCTCAGGCGCCTCGCGTTGTTCGGCGAGACCGAGGCCGACGCGAGCCACCTCGCCCATGTCCTCGACCGCAACGACGACGTGCACGCCGTGATGGCGGCAGCGCACCGTCGGCCCGGCAGCTTCCACATCATCTACACCGACGGGCGCACCACGCACGTCCAGGGCACCGCCTCAGGCCTGCGGCAGGTCTTCCACGCCCGCCTGCCGGACGGCGGCCATGCCGCTTCCGACTCCCCGGAGTTGCTCGCACGCCTGTGCGGCAGCAGCCCCCGGCTGGAGATGGTCGCCTGGGAGCTGATGCAGCCCACGCTCGACTACGGCCTCACCGAGGCGACCTGCTGGACCGGTGTGCGGCGCGTGCCGGCGGACCAGCGGCTGTACCTGCGGGACGACGAGGCGGACACCGTGACCTGGTGGCGGCCGGGACCTGATCGACCGGTGGCGCCGCCGCCGCGGGCGCGCGAGTCGTCCCCCGACCCACCGCGAGGCTGACGCGGAGCGCTCCCGCCCAGACGAGCGCCGATCCGAGCAGATGCAGGATGACCGCGACCGTGGGCAGACCGGTCAGGGCCTGGAACAGACCGACGAAGCCCTGTGCGAGGAAGACGGCGAGGAACACCCCGGTGCGTCGGCGGGCCGGGGTGCCGGCGGGCAGGGCGGTGAACAGCAGGCCGCTCAGGACGAGGCACACCCCCGCGAGCAGGCCGTGCACGACGGTTGCGCCGACCCAGTCGAACGGCATCCGGTCCACTCCGGAGGAGTCGCCCGCGTGCGGCCCCGAGCCGGTGACCGACGTGCCCACCACGAGCAGCAGTGCCGTCGACACCAGCAGGGCACGGGCCAGGACGGCACAGCGTCGCGGCAGGACCGTCGGGGCGGGCACGTCGTGGTCCGCCTCGCGCAGCCGTTCCCAGGTGACCACCGCCGCGGTCAGGAGGAGGGTCGCCGCGAGGAAGTGCGCGGCGACGATGTACGGGCTCAGCCGCATCCACACGGTGATTCCGCCGACGACGGCGTTGAGCACGATGACCCAGAACTGTGCCCACCCCCCGCGCAGCACCGGCCGGGAGGGTTCGCGCTGCAGCCGGGCGGCGATGATGAGCCAGCCGACCACCGCGCACAGCACACCGGTGAGGAGACGGTTGCCGAACTCGATCGCGCCATGCAGTCCCATCTCGGCGGTGGGAGCGAGGCTGTCGCCGGAGCACGCGGGCCACTCGGGGCAGCCGAGCCCGGAGCCGGTGACCCGGACCACGCCGCCGGTGACGATGATCCCGATGGCGGCGACCACGGACGCCACGGCGGCCATGCGCACACTGCGCGGCCCCCAGGTGTATCGGCCGGCTAACCAGGACAGCGGTGTCTGCACCTTGACTCCTCGATGACGGTGTGCATGACCCGAGCAATCCACCCTAGCCGGGGGTCGTGGGCCCCTTGCCGAGACCCCCCGAGGGCCTGCTGCCGCGTTCGGCAGCCATCGGTGTGGGGCGTATGGCGCCGTGCCGGGGGGAGAATCGCGGTACTTACCCGTCCTGGGAGGGAGGTCCTCATGCCGCTAAGGTCCGCCAGCGCCCGGAAGTCGGCGCGGGATCCCGTGCACCATCCGCTGTTCGCCCGCTACTACGCCCGCGTCAGCGTGGCCGCCGAGAGCCGGCTGGGCATGGCCGGGGTGCGCGACCGGCTGCTCGCCGGGCTGTCCGGACGCGTGCTCGAGATCGGCGCGGGCAACGGACTGAACTTCGCGCACTATCCGCGTACGGTCTCGGAGGTCGTGGCGATCGAACCCGAGCGCAGTCTGCGGCAGTTGGCGGTGGAGGCCGCGCTGCGCGCCCAGATGCCCGTCGACGTGGTGCCGGGGGCGGCGGAGGCGCTGCCGGTCAAGAGCGAGGCCTTCGACGCGGTGGTGCTGTCGCTGGTGCTGTGCAGTGTGCGGGATGTGCCGCGCGCCCTGGGCGAGGTGCGCAGGGTGCTGCGGCCCGGCGGTCAGGTGCGGTTCTTCGAGCACGGGCGGGGCGGCGGCCGGGCGATGACGTTCACCCAGCGCACGCTGGACCGCACGGTGTGGCCGCCGCTGAACGGCGGCTGCCATCTGTCCCGGGATCCGGTCGCCGCGCTCAGGGACGCCGGATTCGAACTGGGCCCGTACCGGCGGATGCTGATGCCGGAGAAGGGGCCGACGCTGCCCACGTCGTTCTGCGTGCTGGGCACCGCGTGGCGCCCCGACGAGTAGGGCCGGGCGTCACAGGCTCCACTGCTGCAGTTCGCGCGCGATGTCGTGCACCGACGCCTCACCGCTTTTCACCAGCCGGGCCAGGTCACGCACCTGCACGGGCGAGGTGACGACCTTGACGCCGCTGGCGACCAGGTAGGCGTACGCGACCGCGGAGGCGAACAGGGCGTTGGAGCGCTCCAGCGCGGGGACGTGGATCAGCAGTTGGAGCAGGGCCGCGGCACGCGCGTGCGGGGTGTCGTAGACGGGGACGTCGAAGATCTCGGCCTGGTGGCGCGCGACCGCGGCGACGAGGGCTCCCCAGTCGGTGACCTGGGGATCTCCCGGCGTCTTCTGTTCGGCGAGCATCAGGAGCCAGGCGAGGTCGATGGTGAGGTCGCTCAACGGATCAGTGGCGACCTTCGCTCGTGCGGCCTTGACGGTCCTCCCCCACGCTCGACTTCTCCCACACGCTCGGCTTCGCTCGCGCGGGGGGACCCCCATGAGCGGGGGCGCCCCCGTCGAACTCCTCGGCGAAGACGGACTCGTACTGCTTCATGAAGTCGGCGGCGGCCTCCACGAAGGTGTGGCCGACCTCTCCGGTGTCCTGCCGCACGAGCTCTTCGATGTAGCGGTTGACGCTCATGCCGCGCGCGAGGGCGCGTTCGCGGGCCGCGCGGGCGGTGTCCTCGTCGACGCGGACGTTCAGCTGGGTCTTGGCCATACCTCGAAGCTAGCGCCGGAATGCTAGCAGTAGCAAGGGCGTCGCACGAGGGGCAGCGAGTGCCCCTTACCACCACATCCGGGCCCGACCTGGAATGGAGACCGCCCGCGACCTCGGCGGGATACCGTTTGTGGTGCGGATCACATCGCCCTCGGCGCAGGCACGGAACTCGTGACGTCCACGAGCGAGGCGCGATCAAGGAGGCAGCCTTGTCCACACCTGCTGCGGAGCACGCCCCGGGGCTCGCACCGGCCGACGGGGTCGCGGCCCGCGCCCGCGGTCTCACCAAGGCATACGGCTCGGGCGAGACGACGGTGCTCGCCCTGGACTCGGTGGACGTGGACGTCGCGCGCCGCCGCTTCACCGCCGTCATGGGCCCGTCGGGCTCCGGGAAGTCCACGCTGATGCACTGTCTGGCCGGGCTCGACACCGTCTCGGCCGGACAGGTGTGGCTCGGCGACACCGAGATCACGGGGCTGAAGGAGCGCGAGCTGACCAGGCTGCGGCGGGACCGGATCGGGTTCATGTTCCAGTCGTTCAACCTCATCCCGACGCTGAACGCGCTCGAGAACATCACCCTGCCCATGGACATCGCGGGCCAGAAGCCCGACCGGGAGTGGCTGGACCAGGTCATCGACACGCTCGGCCTGCGGGACCGGCTGGGGCACCGGCCCTCGCAGCTGTCCGGCGGCCAGCAGCAGCGCGTCGCCTGCGCCCGCGCGCTGGCCTCCCGCCCCGAGCTGATCTTCGCGGACGAGCCGACCGGCAACCTCGACTCGCGGGCCGGTCTGGAGGTCCTCGGCTTCCTGCGCGGGGCCGTCGACGACCTCGGGCAGACCGTCGTCATGGTCACCCACGACCCTGGCGCCGCCGCCCACTCCGACCTGGTGCTCTTCCTCGGTGACGGACGGATCGTCGACGAGATGGAGCGGCCGACGGCGGAGGCCGTGCTGGAGCGTATGAAGCGGTTCGACGTGATCCGCCGCCGGACCGACGCCGCCGCCCCCGTCCAGAGGGACTGAAACCCATGCTCAGGGCAACGCTCCGGAGTTTCGTCGCCCACAAGGGGCGGTTGCTGCTCTCGGCGCTGGCCGTGCTGCTGTCCGTGGCGTTCGTCGCGGGCAGCCTGATCTTCTCGGACACCGTCAGCCGCACCTTCAACCGGCTCTTCGCATCGACCGCGGCGGACGTCACCGTGACCCCCAAGGAGACCCTCGACGAGGTGCTGCCGTCCGGTGCGACGGCCACGCTGCCCGCCGCGCTCGCCGACCGGGTCGCCCGGGTCGACGGCGTGGCCGCCGCCCGCGCGGAGGCCGAGGCCACGAACATCACGGTCGTCAACGCCGACAACGAATCGGTCGGCCCGACGACCGGCGCCCCCACGATCGGCACCAACTGGAACCCGAGCGACCGCAGCCCCGTCGAGCTGACCTCCGGCCACGCCCCGCACGGGCCCACCGAGGCGCTGATCGACTCCGAGACCGCCGACCGCAGGAACGTACGGATCGGGGACGTCGTGACGGTGATCGCCGCACCCGGCTCCTTCCGGGTCGAGGTCGTCGGCATCGCCACGTTCACGACCACCAATCCCGGTGCCGCACTGGTGTTCGTCGACACGCCGACCGCCCAGAGGAAGCTGCTGGGCGTCAAGGGAGCCGCCACGAGCATCACCGTGGACGCGGCGGACGGCGTGAGCGACACCACGCTCAAGCAGCGCGTCGCGGCCACCCTCGGCGCCGACCGCTACAACTTCCGGACCGCCGACGAGCAGGCCCAGTCGGACGTCGAACAGCTCGGCGACTTCCTCGACGTCATCAAGTACGTGATGCTCGGCTTCGCCGGGGTCGCCGTCCTCGTGGGCGTGTTCCTGATCGTCAACACCTTCTCGATGCTGATCGCGCAGCGCACCCGCGAGCTGGGTCTGCTGCGCGCGCTGGGCGCCGACCGGCGCCAGGTGCGCCGCTCGGTGCTCACCGAGGCGCTGCTGCTCGGCCTGGTCGGCTCCACGCTGGGTCTGGCCGCCGGTATCGGGCTCGCCGTCGGCCTCATCGAACTGATGGGCCTGCTCGGCATGAACATCAAGTCCACCGAGATGGTCATCGGCTGGGCGACACCCCTCACGGCGTACGTCGTCGGTGTCGGCGTCACCTTCGTCGCCGCGTACCTCCCGGCCCGGCGCGCGGCGGGCGTCTCGCCGATGGCGGCGCTCTCCGACGCCGAGGTCGCCGCGGTGGGCCGACCGCTCAAGGTGCGTGCGGTGGTGGGCGCGGTCATGGGAGCGGCGGGCGCAGCAGCGCTCGCGGGCTGCGTGGTGTCGTCCGAGACGGGAACGGCGGCATCCCTGTTGGGCCTCGGGGTGCTCCTGACCCTCATCGCCACCGTGGTCGCGGGACCTCTCCTGGTCCGGCCGGTGATCCGGGTGCTGGGCGGGGCCTTCCCGGCGCTGTTCGGTTCCATCGGCCGGATGAGCCAGCGCAACGCCCTGCGCAACCCCCGCCGTACCGGCGCCACGGCTGCCGCGCTCATGGTGGGCCTCGCGCTGGTCGGCGGGCTGTCGGTGGCGAGCGCCTCGATCACGAAGTCGTTCGACCGGCAGATCGACCAGACGCTCGGCGCCGACTTCGTGATCCAGAACAACTTCGTGCCCTTCCCGCCGGAGGTCACCGACCAGGTGCGCGGCACCGAGGGCGTGGGGCTCGTGGTGCGCTCGCGGTTCACGCCGATCGCGGCCCTCCTGCCCGACGGCGCCCGCGTCGAGACGACCGCCGCCGGCTACGACCGGCGGCTCGACGAGGTCGCCAACATCACCTACGCCGGGGGCGACAGCGCCGCCGCGCTGGCCGCCGGGCACCTTGCGATGGACCTGGACTTCGCGCGGGACCACGGCGTACGGCTCGGCAGCACGGTCCCCGTCGAGTTCCAGGGCGGACGCACCGCCGAACTGACCGTCGGCGGCCTCACCGACCAGGAGTCCGCCGAGGGCTTCGGACTGCAGGGCGGGATCTACTTCGGCCTCGCCACCCTGGAGCGGTACGCGCCGGGCGGGCAGGACTCCGTGCTGTACGTCAACGCCGCCCCGGGCACGAGCGACGACGACCTGCGCAGGAACCTGGAGCGGACGCTCGACGCGTATCCGCAGCTGCAGGTCCGGGACCTGGCCGACTACAAGCAGCTGGTGCGCGACCAGATCTCCGTGCTGCTCTACCTCGTGTACGCCCTCCTGGGGCTCGCGATCATCATCGCCGTGCTCGGCGTGGTGAACACCCTCACCCTGTCGGTCGTGGAGCGCACCCGGGAGATCGGGCTGCTGCGCGCCATCGGGCTGGCCCGGCGGCAACTGCGCCGGATGATCCGGCTGGAGTCGGTGGTGATCGCGGTCTTCGGCGCGGTCCTGGGCCTTGCGCTGGGCCTGGTGTGGGGGGTGTGCACCCAGCAGGTGCTCGCGTTGCAGGGCATGACGGCGCTGGCGATCCCGTGGGGCACGATCGTCGCGGTGGTGATCGGCTCGGCGGTGCTCGGCGTCGTGGCGGCGCTGCTGCCCGCCCTGCGGGCCTCGCGGATGAACGTGCTGGCGGCGATAGCGCACGAGTGACGCGAGGTACGCCGGGCGTGCGTCCGGATGCTGAAATCGCGTGCCCCGAAGCGCCCGCCGGTGATGGGATCACGGCATGACGGACCTGCGGATACGGGCCGCGACGCCCGACGACCTCGACACCGTGCTGGCCTTCTGGAAGACCGCCGCCGAGGGGACGAGCATCAGCGACGACCGGGACGGCGTGGAGCGGCTGGTCGCCCGTGACCCGGAGGCGCTGATACTGGCGGAGCTCTACGGTGAGCTGGTCGGCACGGTGATCGCGGGCTTCGACGGCTGGCGCTGCCACCTCTACCGGCTGGCGGTGCACCCGGAGTACCGCCGCCAGGGCATCGGCGGGGCGCTGCTCACCGCCGCGGAGGAGCGGTTCGTACGGCTCGGCGGGCGCCGCGGGGACGCGATGGTGCTGACCCGCAACGAGAGGGCGCACCACGCCTGGCGCGCGGCCGGGTACGCGCCCGAGGAGCACTGGCGGCGTTGGGTGAAGCCCCTGGCCGAGTCCTGACACCCTTTGCCGGTCCTTTACTCTTGGAGGACCACTCGGTCCTCCAAGAAAGGTGTGAGCGTCCGCCCATGGGCGAGCCTCCCAGTATCAGCCATCGCGCATTCCCCCCTGCCCTGCCGGACCATGGGACGGGGGTGACCCGATGACCGAAGTGCTCCTCCTGCTCGTGGCGATTCTGCTCTCCCTCGCCTGTGGCGCCTTCGTCGCCGCGGAGTTCTCGCTGACCACGGTCGAGCGCAGCGAACTGGAACGTGCCGTCGAGCGCGGCGAGCGCGGCGCGGCCGGCGCTCTGAAGGCCGTACGGAAACTCACGTTCCAGCTCTCCGGTGCGCAGCTCGGCATCACCGTCACCAACCTGGTGGTCGGCATGCTCGCCGAGCCGTCCATCGCCCGGCTGATCGCGGGCCCGCTGGAGTCGCTGGGCATCTCCCGCTCCACGGCCTCCTCGATCGCCCTCGTGCTGGGCACGGCCCTGTCGACGGTCTTCCTGATGGTCGTGGGCGAGCTGGTGCCCAAGAACTGGGCGATCTCCTCACCGCTGGCCGTGGCCAAGCGGGTGGGCAACGCCCAGCGCTGGTTCAGCGCGTTGTTCCGCCCGTTCATCACCCACCTCAACAACACCGCCAACCGCATGGTGCGCCGCCTGGGCCTCGAACCCGCCGAGGAGCTGGCCTCCGCGCGCGGTCCGCAGGAACTGGCCGCCCTCGCCCGGCACTCCGCCCGCGAGGGCGCCCTGGAGCCGGACACCGCCGAGCTGTTCGTACGCACCCTGAACCTCACCGACCTGACCGCGGAGAACGTGATGACGCCGCGCGTGCAGGTCGTGGCCCTCGACGCGCAGGCGACCTGCGAGGACGTGGCGAACGCGACCCGGGCCACGGGGCTGTCGCGGTTCCCGGTCTACCGCGGCAACCTCGACTCGGTCGTGGGCACCGCGCACGTCAAGGACGTCCTGGCCGTGCCCGCCGAACGCCGGCCCCGCGTGCCCGTCTCCGAGCTGATGCGCGAACCGCTCCTCGTCCCGGAGTCCCTCACCGTGGACCGGCTCCTGGACCGGCTGTCCGGCAAGCGGACGATGGCCGTGGTCATCGACGAGTACGGCGGCACGGCGGGCGTCGCGACGCTGGAGGACATCGTCGAGGAGGTCGTCGGCGAGGTGCGCGACGAGCACGACCCGCACGAGACGCCCGACCTCGCCCCGGCCGGCACGGACGAGGACGGCCACGCCCTGTACTCCGCCGACGGTGCCGCCCGCATGGACCAGCTCGCGCGCGTCGGCCTGCGGCCGCCCGAGGGTCCCTACGAGACACTGGCCGGACTCGTCGCGACCGAACTGGGCCGGATACCCGCCGCCGGCGACACGGTCCAGGTGGCCGGCTGGCGCCTGGAAGTGCTGGACGCCGCGGGGCGCAGGGCGGCACGGGTGCTGCTGCACGCGCCGCTCGACGACGAGAAGGAGGCCCAGGCATGATCGCCGTACAGCTGCTGATCGGTCTGGCGACGCTGGTCGTCAACGCCTTCTTCGTGGGCGCCGAGTTCGCGCTGATCTCCGTACGCCGCTCCCAGATCGAGCCGCACGCCGAGCAGGGCGACCGGCGGGCCAGGAGCGTGCTGTGGGGGCTGCAGCACGTGTCGGCGCTGATGGCGGCGGCACAGCTCGGCATCACCCTGTGCACGCTGGTGCTCGGTGTGGTCGCGGAACCGGCGATCGCGCATCTGCTGGAGCCGGTGTTCCACGCGATGGGTGTGCCGAGCGGCGCGGGACACGCGGTGTCCTTCGTGATCGCGCTGACCCTGGCGACGTATCTGCACATGCTGCTCGGCGAGATGGTGCCGAAGAACGTCGCGCTCGCGGAGCCGGTGCGCAGCGCACTGCTGCTCGGGCCGCCGCTGGTGGCGCTGTCCCGGACGCTGCGACCGGTGATCTTCACGATCAACGCCTTCGCGAACGGGCTGCTGAAGCTGCTGCGGATCGAGACCAAGGACGAGGTCACGGCCGCCTTCTCCGACGCCGAGCTGGCCCGCCTGGTCAAGGACTCCGGTGCGGCCGGACTCATCGACGTCCGCGCTCAAGAGCGGCTGCACGACGCCCTGGAACTGGGCCGCCGGCCCGTGCGGGACGTCGTGCTCCCGCTGGAACGCGTCTTCTACGCGCGCGTGGGCGTCACGCCGGAGGAGCTGGAGCGGCTGTCGGCCGAGTCCGGGTTCTCCCGCTTCCCCGTCGTGGACGAGGGACGCCGGATCGTCGGCTACCTGCATGTGAAGGACGCGCTGGACGCCTCGCCGCGGGATGTGCCGTTCCGGCTGCGCGACATGCGGTCCATCGCGCGCGTACGGGAGACGACACCGCTGGACGACGTGCTCACCGCGATGCGCGGCAGCCGTACGCACCTGGCGGCCGTGCTCGGGTCGGACGGGCGGCTGGCAGGGCTGGTGACCATGGAGGACGTGCTGCGGGAGCTGTTCGGGCAGCGTGCGTAGGGGCGGTGGGTGAAGGGGCCGACCGACCGTCGGGTATGCGCCTCGGGATACCATCTCGAACGCCATGCAGACGAATCCCTCTCCCCAGTACACCAGCCTGGTCGCGGTAGGCGACTCCTTCACCGAGGGCATGTCGGACCTGCTGCCCGACGGCACCTACCGGGGCTGGGCCGACCTGCTCGCGGCACGGATGGCCGCCCATACGCCCGGCTTCCGGTACGCCAACCTGGCCGTGCGCGGCAAGCTGATCGGGCAGATCGTCGACGAGCAGGTGGATGTGGCGGCCGCGATGGGCGCCGATGTCATCACGCTCGTCGGCGGGCTCAACGACACCTTGCGCCCCAAGTGCGACATGGGCCGGGTGCGCGGGCTCCTGGAGGAGGCCGTGGAACGGCTGGCTCCGTCGTGCAAGCAGCTCGTCCTGATGCGGAGCCCGGGACGGCAGGGCCCGGTCCTGGAGCGGTTCCGGCCGCGCATGGAGGAGCTCTTCGCCTGCGTCGACGAGCTGGCCGCGCGGCACGGCGCGGTGGTGGTCGACCTGTACGGAGCGCCCTCGCTCGGCGACCCCCGGCTGTGGGACGTGGACCGGCTGCACCTGACGGCCGAGGGGCACCGGCGGGTCGCGGAGGCGGTGTGGCAGACGCTCGGATACGACCCCGAGGACCCGGACTGGCACACGCCGATGCCGGCGACCCTACCGCCGGGCTGGGCGGCCCGCCGGGTCGCGGACGTGCGATTCGCCCGACAGCACCTGCTGCCGTGGATCGCCCGCCGCCTGACGGGCCGGTCGTCCGGGGACGGACTCCCACCGAAACGACCGGAGCTCCTGCCGTACGAGGGCCCGGTGCTGTAACCCCGCACGGGGATACCTGACCGAAGCAGCCCGAGCTCCAGCCGCCCGAGGGCCCGGTGCTGTAAATCCGCATGGGGATGCCTGGCCGAAGCGAGGTGCGGGGGCCGGCAACCCCCAGCGAGGGGTACAGGGGACGCAGTCCCCGTCGCGGTCGGGGGCGGAGCCCCAGGGCTTCCCCCACCACCCCCACCCTGCCTTCCATCCGACCGCTTCTGCCCCGGGGTCCAGGGGCGGAGCCCCTGGGGATGGGACGGGTAGGGGCGGCGGGGGCGAAGACCTTCCGGCCGACTCCAGGGCGTGACCCAGATCTCGTAGGTTCCACCAAACGCATCCGTGGCGCTGGCCTGCACAAACCGCCAGTAGAATCCGGTTACGTGACTTCTGCGCCCGCCAAGCCCCGCATCCCGAACGTCCTCGCCGGACGCTACGCCTCCGCCGAGCTCGCCACGCTCTGGTCGCCCGAGCAGAAGGTGAGGCTGGAGCGTCAGCTCTGGCTCGCCGTGCTGCGGGCCCAGAAGGACCTCGGTATCGAGGTGCCGGACGCGGCGATCGCCGACTACGAGCGCGTCCTCGACCAGGTCGACCTGGCCTCCATCGCCGAGCGCGAGAAGATCACGCGCCACGACGTGAAGGCGCGGATCGAGGAGTTCAACGACCTCGCCGGGCACGAGCAGGTGCACAAGGGCATGACGTCCCGCGACCTGACGGAGAACGTCGAGCAGCTGCAGATCCGGCTCTCGCTGGAACTGATGCGCGACCGCACGGTGGCCGTCCTGGCGCGCCTGGGCAAGCTGGCGGGTGAGTACGGCGAGCTGGTCATGGCCGGCCGCTCGCACAACGTCGCCGCGCAGGCCACGACCCTCGGCAAGCGGTTCGCGACCGCGGCCGACGAGCTGCTCGTCGCGTACGGGCGGGTGGAGGAGCTGCTGGGCCGCTATCCGCTGCGCGGCATCAAGGGCCCGGTCGGTACGGCGCAGGACATGCTGGACCTGCTGGGCGGGGACGCGCCGAAGCTCGCGGAGCTGGAGAAGCGGATCGCCGACCACCTGGGCTTCTCCACCGCCTTCACGTCGGTCGGCCAGGTCTACCCGCGCTCACTCGACTACGAGGTCGTCACCGCGCTGGTGCAGCTGGCGGCGGCGCCGTCCTCGCTGGCGAAGACGATCCGGCTGATGGCCGGGCACGAGCTGGTCACCGAGGGCTTCAAGCCGGGCCAGGTCGGCTCCTCCGCCATGCCGCACAAGATGAACACCCGCTCCTGCGAGCGCGTCAACGGCCTGATGGTGATCCTGCGCGGCTACGCCTCGATGACCGGCGAGCTGGCGGGCGACCAGTGGAACGAGGGTGACGTGTCCTGCTCGGTGGTGCGCCGGGTCGCACTGCCGGACGCTTTCTTCGCGCTGGACGGGCTGCTGGAGACGTTCCTGACGGTGCTCGACGAGTTCGGCGCGTTCCCGTCGGTCGTGGCGCGCGAGCTGGACCGCTACCTGCCGTTCCTGGCGACGACGAAGGTACTGATGGCCTCGGTGCGCGCGGGGGTCGGCCGTGAGGTCGCGCACGAGGCGATCAAGGAGAACGCGGTGGCGTGTGCTCTGGCCATGCGCGAGCAGGGCGCCGAGCGCAATGAGCTGCTGGACAAGCTCGCGGACGACTCGCGCATCCCGCTCGAACGTGTGCAGCTGGACGAGTTGATGGCCGACAAGCTGTCCTTCACGGGCGCCGCGGCCGACCAGGTCGGCACCGTCGTCGGCCGGATCGAGGAGCTCGTGAAGCAGCACCCGGAGGCCGCGGGCTACACGCCGGGAGCGATCCTCTGACGCGCTTCACCGCACAGGAGTTGGAGGCCGCTCGCGACCGCCTGGTACCGGACGTGGTCGCGGACGGCCTCCGCGTGCTGTTCTGCGGCATCAACCCGGGCCTGATGACCGCGGCGACGGGCCACCACTTCGCCCGCCCGGGCAACCGCTTCTGGCCGGTGCTGCATCTGTCCGGGTTCACGCCCCGGCTGCTGAAGCCGTCGGAGCAGGGTGAGTTGCTCTCGTACGGGCTCGGGATCACCAATGTGGTGGCACGGGCGACGGCTCGGGCCGACGAGCTGAGCGCCGAGGAGTACCGCGAGGGCGGGCGCCTGCTGTCGCTGAAGGTGGCACGGTTGCGGCCGCGTTGGCTGGCGGTGGTGGGGGTCACCGCCTACCGGGCCGCGTTCGACGACCGCACGGCCCAGGTGGGGCCGCAGGCCAGGACGATCGGGAACACGCGGGTGTGGGTACTGCCGAATCCCTCCGGGCTGAACGCACATTGGACTGCGGCGACGATGGCGGAGGAGTTCGCGCGGTTGCGGGCGGCGGCGGAGGCCTGACGGTCCCGGTCGTGTTCGTCACGGCGGGTCGGTCACGGTGACGAACACGAGGAGCCGGGCGGTGTCCGACTCGTCCCGGTCGGCCACGCCGACGGCGACCCAGCGGCCGGTGCCGCACGCCTCCCACACGTACACAGCGTCCATGAGAACGCTCACCGTCGCCCACGGCTCCGGTATCTCCTCACCCCCTTCGCCGCGCACCCTCAGGGTCAGCATGCCCCACGGGCGCGTCTCCCCCCTTCGTTCGTTCAGCAGTTGGGCTATTCCCTCCCGGTAGGCGCCGACGTCCTCGGCCGTGAGCTCGCCGGACGCGCCGTCCCGGTCACCGGCTCCTCACTCCGTCAGGTAGTAGCCCGGCCCCTCTCGTCCGACGTCCGACCAGCCGTGGGCCGCGGGCAGGGGGCTTGCGCACAGCCGTCGATCGTCTCCAGGCACCGCGCGATGTTCATGCCCCCAGTAAACCCGGGGCCACTGACAATTGACGTCGCGTCAGGCGTCCCGGCGCCGCACGCTCCACGCGCCCGCCACCAGGGCCGCCGCCGTCCACAGGGCGGTCACGGCGAGGCCGGTCCACGGGCCGAGGGTGCCGTCCGAGGTCTCGTGGAACACCATCTGGCCGGCCTTGTCGGGCAGGAGGTCGGCGACGGTGCCGGACATGTCGCCGATCACGAAGGACACGATGAGCAGGAACGGGATCAGCACGCTCAGCGTGGCCACGCCGCTGCGCAACAGGGCGGTGAGTCCGGCGGCGAACAGTGCCATCAGCGTGAGGTAGACGGCGCAGCCGACGACCCCGCGCAGCCCCTCGCTCCAGGAGAGACCGTCCGCCTCGTCCCCGAGCACGGCTCTGCCGACGGCCAGGCTCGCCGCGCCCGTGCCGAGGCCGGCCGCGAGGACGGGTGCGGCGATCGCCACCGCCTTGGCCGCGAACCACCGCCCGCGCCGCGGCACCGCGGCGAACGTGACGCGCAGGGCACCGCCCTGGAACTCCGAGGAGACGGCCGTCGTGCCGAAGGCGATCGCGGCGATCTGCCCGAAGCTGACGCCGAAGAATGCCGCGAACAGGGGGTCGAAGTCCGCGCCGCCGGTGTCCAGACCGCCGAGCGCCGAGAACAGGGTGGTGACGAGCAGGACAGCGCACAGGGCGCCGAGGAGCGAGCGCAGCGTGCGGATCTTGATCCACTCGGCGCGGAGCACAGGCGTGAATTCCATGGTCAGGCCTCCTGGGGCTGTGCGGTGAACTCGGTCTCGGCCGCCGTCAGGTCGAGATAGGCCTGCTCCAGCGTGCCCTCTTCCGCGGCCAGTTCGAGGATCGGCACACCCGCGGCCGAGGCGATGCGCCCGATGTCGTCCACGCGCGCGTGGGGCACGGTCCAGTGCCCGTCCTCGTGCTCCACGGCGTCGTGACCGTGCCGGGCGAGGGCGCTCTTGAGGGCCGCGGGGTCCGTCGTGCGGATCCGCACGCGCGGCTGCACGCGCGCGTGGATGAACTCCCGCATCGGGGTGTCGGCCAGCAGGCGGCCCCGGCCCAGGACGACGAGGTGGTCGGCGAAGGACGCCGTCTCGTTCATGAGGTGGCTGGAGACCAGGACCGTGCGCCCCTCCCCGGCGAGCCGGCGCATCAACTCCCGGATCCAGATGATGCCTTCGGGGTCGAGGCCGTTGGATGGCTCGTCGAGCATGACCACCTCGGGGTCGCCGAGGAGGGCTGCGGCGATGCCGAGCCGCTGGCGCATGCCCAGGGAGTACGTCTTCCCCCTGCGGCGCGCCACCGACGCGAGCCCCGTCTCCTCCAGCATCTCGTCGACGCGCCGGTCCGGGATGCGGTTGCTCGCCGCCAGGACGCGCAGATGATCGCGGCCGGTGCGGGAGCCGTGCGCGGCCTGGGCGTCGAGCAACGCGCCCACGTGACGCAGGGGTTCGCGCAGGGTCGCGTAGGCGCGGCCGCCGATGGTGGCGGTGCCGGAGGTCGGCCGGTCGAGGCCGAGCACGAGCCGCATGGTGGTGGATTTGCCGGCGCCGTTGGGGCCGAGGAAGCCGGTGACGCGGCCGGGGAGGACGGTGAAGGTGAGGTCGTCCACGGCTCGCCGGGTGCCGTACTCCTTGGTGAGGGCCTGTACTTCGATGCTGGTCATGCCAGCAGCCTGGCCGCTGGAGCGCAGGCGGTTCCTCCCCCGCGGGTGGAGATCGTCTCCCCCGTGCGGGGGAGGCTCGTTGTCAGTGGCGGCTGGCACGATGACGGAATGGTCCGCTGGCTGCGCCCGTTCGGCAGGGCGGTGACGTACACACGATTGCTGCATCTGTTCATCGCCATCGTGTGGCCGTCCATGTGGCTGTTCATCAAGGAGGCCTGGTGGACCTGGCTGGTGGCGGCCGCGGTGCTCGCCCCCGTCGGCCTGGTGCCCGCGATGCGCACCGCGGAGGGGATGCAGGCCAGGCTGCTGCTGACCGGTCACCGGCACGACAGTGAGGGCACCGACATCGTCGTCGCGCCGTCCGCCTCCTGGAGAGACCGGGGGCGGCTCGTCGTGTGGCTGGAGACGCGGCTGCTGCTCGGCTGCGCGACCTCGCTGTTCACCGTCCAACTGCTCCTCGCCTCGGTGGACTTGGTGTCGGCGGCGTTCGGCCGTGACGTCGAGGAGGGCGTGCTGCTGCTCCTCGACGGCCACGAGTGGTGGCACGTCCTGCTCGTGCCGCTGGCGCTGGTCACGCTGGCGGCGACCGTGGTCGCGTCGGGCCACCTCATCACCGCACTCGCCCACCGTCTCCTGGGCCCCTCCCCTGCCGAGCGCCTCGCCGCCATGGAGGAGCGCACCGAGCAGCTTCTGGAACGCACCCGCATCGCTCGCGAACTCCACGACTCCATCGGCCACGCCCTGACCGTGGCCGTGGTGCAGGCGGGTGCCGCGCGCGCGGCAGGCGATCCCGCCTTCACCGACCGGGCCCTGGATGCCATCGAGGAGACCGGCCGGGCGGCCCTGGAGGACCTGGATCGCGTCCTCGGCATCCTGCGTGAGTCGGAGCGGCCGGTCAGCAGCCGGCCGACGCTGACGGACGCCGACCGTCTGCTGGAGTCCGCGCGTGCCTCCGGTGCAAAGGTAGAGGTCGAGATGACCGGGCCCCTGGAGACCGTGCCCGGCCCGGTCTCCCGGGAGGGCTACCGCATCCTCCAGGAGTCCCTGACCAACGTGCTGCGGCACGCGGGGTCCGTCGCCGTCCGGGTCCGCATCGCCGTCGCGGGCGGCACGCTCACCCTCGAGGTGCGCAACCCGCTCACCGCCGACATACCGGGGCCCGGTCGGGGCAGTGGTCTGCGCGGCATACGGGAGCGCGCCGCCCTGCTGGGCGGCCGCGCGCGGACGGGGCCCGACGAGGGCGACTGGCAGGTGTGTGTGGAGCTGCCGCTCGGCTGATCTACGCTGGCCGGATGCCGGTCACCGTTCTCCTCGTCGACGACGAGCCCCTCGTACGGGCGGGCCTGCGGGCCGTGCTGGAGGCGCAGCCCGACATCGAGGTCGTCGGGGAGGCGGCCGACGGGGCCGCGGTGATTCCGCTGGTGCGGCAACTGCGGCCCGACGTGGTCGCCATGGACGTACGGATGCCGCTCCTGGACGGCATCGAGGCCACGCGCGCGGTGCTGCGGACGATCGACGAGCCGCCGAAGATCCTGGTGGTGACGACGTTCGAGAACGACGAGTACGTCTATGGGGCGCTGCGGGCCGGCGCCGACGGGTTTCTGCTGAAGCGGGCCCGGCCGGCCGAGATCGTGCACGCGGTGCGGCTGGTCGCCGAGGGCGAGTCGCTGCTGTTCCCCGCGTCGGTACGGCAACTGGCCGCGGAGTACGGCGAGGACGGCGGGAATCGTGCGGCGCGGGCGGTGCTGGAGCGGGCCCAGCTGACCGAACGGGAGGCGGAGGTGCTGCGCTTGATGACGCGCGGGCTGTCCAACGCGGAGATCGCCGGGCAGTTGGTCGTCGGCACGGAGACGGTGAAGTCGCATGTCAGCGCGGTGCTGGCGAAGCTGGGGGCGCGGGATCGCACACAGGCGGTCATCACGGCGTACGAGTCGGGGTTCGTGTCGCCGGGCTGACGGCGGTCGTCGCACCGGACCGGAGGCGTCCGCCTCTCGCCCGGCTGTCCTGCGCCGAGTACCATCCGGCCAACACGCGCACGAGCTGGGAGGACGGACGGTGGGGCGGCTGACCGGCGGGGATCCCTCGCTGTTGCGAAGGATCAATTCCGCGGTGGTGCTGCACGCGCTGCGTGCCACGGACTGCGCGACGCTGACGGAGATCACCCGGGTGACCGGGCTGTCCCGGCCCACCGTCGAGGGCGTCGTCGAAGGGCTCATCGAGGCCGGTCTCGTGGTGGAGAAGGCGGCCGAGGAGGGTGCCGCGCGGCGTCAGGGGCGGCCGGCGCGGAGGTTCAGGTTCCGGGCCGAGGCCGGTCATCTGCTGGGGCTGGAGATCGGGGCGCATCGCGTCGCCGCGCTCCTCGCCGACCTGGACGGGCGGGTGATCGGCGCGCAGGCCAAGGGCGTCGACGAGACGGCGCACGCGGACGAGCGCCTGGAGCGGCTGCGTACCGCGGTCGCCGAGCTGCTGCGGCGGGCCGGGGTGGCGCGCGGATCGCTGCGGGCGGTGGGGGTGGCCACGCCCGGGATCGTCGAGGCGGACGGCACGGTACGGCTGGGTACGGCGCTGCCGGGGTGGACGGGGCTGCGTCTCGGGGAACGGCTGGGCCGCTCCTTCAAGTGCCCGGTCCTGGTGGAGAACGACGCCAACGCGGCGGCCGTTGCCGAGCACTGGAAGGGTTCCGCCACCGAGTCCGACGACGTCGTGTTCGTACTGGCTGGGTTGAGCCCCGGCGCCGGTTCGCTGATCGGCGGGCGGCTGCACCGCGGTTTCGGCGGGGCCGCCGGTGAGATCGGCGCCCTGCATCTGCTGGGCCGGGAAGTCACCCCGGAGACATTGCTGTCCACGACGGACGAGCCGCTGCATCCGCTGGACGAGCAGGCGGTCGCCCAGGTCTTCGCCCAGGCCCGCCAGGGCGACCAGCGGGCCCGGGCCGCCGTCGACCGCTTCATCCAGCGGCTGGTGCACGATGTCGCCGCGCTCGTGCTGGCCCTCGACCCGGAGCTGGTCGTCATCGGTGGCTGGGCGGCGGGACTGGACGGCGTACTGGACCCGCTGCGGCGCGAGCTGGCGCGCTACTGCCTGCGGCCGCCGAAGGTGACGCTGTCCCTGCTCGGCGAGGCCGCGGTGGCGACAGGGGCGCTGCGACTGGCCCTGGACCATGTGGAGGAGCAGCTCTTCGCGGTCGAGAGCACAGTGACGGCACGCCACTGAAGCGCCCGCCGACGGGCCCGGAACCACGCGTACCCCAGGCACCGTCCGAGCGCGAGACGTCGGGACCGGCGGTCAGGATGCCCGGCGCTGTGGGTCCTGGTGGATCTCCACGCCGCCCGAGTCCCCGAAGGTCAGCCGGCAGGTGTCCGCGCGGTAGGTGGCGACGGAGAGCGCGGCGGGTGCGGCCCTCGGCGAAGTAGCGGGTGGTGACGACGAGCACGGGCGCGCCCGGCAGCCGGTCGAGTTCCTTCGCGTCGTCGGCCCGGGCCGAGCCCAACTCCACGGCGCTGTCCTGGCCCTCCAGCTCCATGCGCTGCAGCTCACGCAGCAACGCACGCGCGCGTGCCGGTCCGGCCGGGGCGTCGATGGCGGACAGCTCGGGCACGGACGACTCGGGGATGTACAGCAACTCGGCGGCGACCGGCTGGCCGTGTGTCATCCGGGTGCGGCGCACGGTGTGCACGGGTTCGTCGCGGCCGGACTCCAGGGCGTCGGCGACCGCCGCCGACGGGGCCGCCATCGTGCAGTCGACGGCCTGCCAGGCATCGCCGGGCGCGCCCGGCCAGGCGTGCTGTTCGGTGCCGACGGCCACTCCCACGCGCGGCGGCGCGACGGTCGTACCGACGCCGCGGCGGCGTTGCAGCCGGCCTTCCAGTTCGAGCTGTTCCAGGGCCTGACGCAGCGTGGCGCGGGCGACGCCGAAGCGGGCGGCGAGGTCGCGCTCGTTGGGCAGGATCTCGCCCACGGAGAACTCGGAGTCCAGTGCCTCCGTGAGCACGGTCTTGAGGTGCCAGTACTTCGGTTCCGGCACCGATTCCAGCTGCGTGGTCCCCACCCTGTCCTCCGCAATCGCCGTGATCCGGCGGCGTTTTAGCGCCCTTGTTTATTAAAGGTTGTTGCACTTATCTGCGACCATAGGACGGCCCTCACCCTTGGTCAAGACCAATCCTCGATCCCTTGGGCGCCGTATGGGCGAACCGACGTGCAGCGTTCACGGGGCGTTCGTAAAACGCCGCATAGGTGACATGGCGGCAACGGCGGCTACTCGCCGGCCAGCCTCCGCAGCTTGTCCGGGTTGCGGATGACGTAGACCGAATGGATGCGCCCGTCGAGGACGTCCAGCTGGAACACGGAGTCGGGCTCGCCCCCGGACAGGACCAGCACCGCGGGGCCGCCGTTGAGTTCCAGGAACCGGAAGGACGCCGCCGCAATGCCCTTGCGGGCGGCGCCGACAAGGAAGCGGCCCACGTTGTCGGCGCTCTGAAGTACCCGCAGGGGCGCCTTCGCCTTGCCGCCGCTGTCGCCGACGAGCCGGACGTCGGGGGCGAGCAGCGACATGAGGCCCTCGAGGTCCCCGTCCGCCGCGGCGGCGAGGAACCGCTCGGTGAGATCACGGCGCTGGACGGGGTCGACGTCGTAGCGCGGCCGACGCTCGTCGACGTGCTTGCGGGCGCGGCCCGCCAGCTGCCGTACGGCCGGCTCGGCCCGGTCGAGCATGGCGGCGATGTCGGCGTACGGGTATCCGAAGGCCTCCCGCAGGACGAACACCGCCCGCTCCAGGGGCGACAGCGACTCCAGGACGACGAGTACCGCGAGGGACACGGAGTCGGCCAGCATCACCCGCTCCGCGGCGTCCGGGACGGCGCCGCCGAACTCGGTGACATACGGCTCGGGCAGCCAGGGGCCGACGTACGCCTCGTTGCGCGCCTTGATCTGGCGCAGCCGGTCGACGGCGAGGCGGGTGGTGACACGCATCAGGAACGCGCGCGGTACGCGCACTTCGGACCGGTCGGTGCCGGACCAGCGCAGCCAGGCCTCCTGCACCACGTCCTCCGCGTCGGCCACGCGGCCGAGCATGCGGTAGGCGACGCCCAGGAGGACGGCGCGGTGCTCTTCGAAGACCTCGGTGGCGGTGTCGGTGGTCACGCCCTCATCCCATCCGACGTGTCCGGTCGTGTCCAGGCGGATTCCGCGGGCGTGACTTCGCGGTCCGTACGGCTGAGCGGTTGCCGGCGACCGGGGGCTACCCGGCGGTAGCCATTGCTGACAAGGTGTCTACACCACGTCCGCGCACGAGTCCTCGCCAAGGAGCTGTATGTCCGCCACCGTCTCCTTCAAGGTCCCCACCCCGCACGGCCCGCGGAGCGTGACCGTCTCCTACGCGCGCGTGGGCACCGGTGCACCGCTGCTCCTGCTGCACGGCATAGGTCACCACCGGCAGGTGTGGGACCCGGTGATCCCCGCCCTGGCGCCCGAGCGCGATGTGATCGCCGTGGATCTGCCGGGCTGCGGGGAGTCCCCGGCGCTCCCGGCCGGGCTGGCGCACGACCTGCCGTCGATGACCGCCGTGCTCACCGCGCTGTGCGAGGCGCTGGATGTCGAACGGCCGCATGTGGCGGGCAATTCGCTGGGCGGTCTGCTGGCGTTGCAGCTCGGTCGCGACCGGCTCGCCCGGTCGGTCACGGCGCTGTCCCCGGCCGGGTTCTGGTCGGCGGTCGAGCGGCGCTACGCCTTCGGTGTCCTGATGACGATGCGGCAGATCGCGCAGCGGATGCCGGTGCCCGTGGTCGAGCGGCTCGCCCGCCCGGCGCTCGGCCGTACGCTCCTGACGAGCACCATCTACGCCCGCCCGGCCCGCCGTTCCCCCGAGGCCGTGGTCGCGGAGACGCTCGCGCTGGCGCGTGCCGAGGGCTTCTCGGAGACCCTGCGGACCGGAAGGGACGTGCAGTTCACCGATGATGTTCCGGGGATTCCGGTCACCGTGGCCTGGGGCAGCAGGGACCGGCTGCTCGTGCCCCGGCAGGGCGTTCGCGCCAAGTACGTCATTCCCCGGGCCCGCCTGGTCCGGCTGCCCGGCTGCGGTCACGTCCCGATGAACGACGACCCGGCGCTGGTCGCGCGGGTTCTGCTCGACGGCAGCCGCTGAGCGGAGACGGTCCGTCAGGAGGCTCTGCTGTTCCTGCGCCCCGGTCGCCGCCGTTTTCCCGTGCGCCCACGGTCAGTTGTTCACTTGTGGTTTCCGTGTGCGCCGCGGCGCACCAGTAGTTGTGGCATCGCAACTGGCCGGAACCGTCCCGTCCTGGAGGCGCCCCATGTCACACCGTCCCTTCCCCGGCCGCCGCAGCGTCCTGCGCGGCTCCCTCGCCGCGTCGGCGGCCCTGACCCTGCCCGTCGGCCTCGGCGCGGCGCCGGCCCTCGCCCGGTCGGGGCGCCCCTCGGCGGGCTGGGGCGTACAGACGGGCGACGTGACCGCGCACTCCGGGCTGGTGTGGGTGCGGTCCGACCGGCCGGCCCGGATGATCGTCGAGACGTCCGCGACGGAGTCGTTCCGCAACCCGCGCAGATGGCAGGGCCCACTGCTCGGCGCCGGCACGGACTTCACCGGCACGACCCGGCTGCGCGGACTGCCGTCCGGCGAGCAGATCCACTACCGCGTGCTGCTCGCCGACCCCGACGACCCGCGTCGCACCGGCGAGCCGGTCACCGGCACCTTCCGCACGGCGTCCGACCGGCGGCGCGACGGGGTGCGGTTCGTCTGGTCCGGCGATCTGGCCGGACAGGGCTGGGGCATCAACCCGGAGCTCGGCGGTTACCGGATCTACGACGCGATGGCCGCCCTCGACCCGGACTTCTTCATCTGCAGCGGTGACAACGTCTACGCCGACGGTCCGATCACCGAGACCGTGGCCCTGCCCGACGGGCGGACCTGGCGGAACATCACCACCGAGGAGAAGTCCAAGGTCGCCGAGACGCTGGCGGAGTTCCGCGGCAACTTCCGCTACAACCTGCTGGACGAGAACCTGCGCGCCTTCAACGCCCAGGTGCCGTCCATCATCCAGTGGGACGACCATGAGGTCACCAACAACTGGTACCCGGGTGAGATCCTCACCGACACCCGGTACACCGAGAAGAACGTCGACGTGCTCGCCGCGCGTGCCCGGCAGGCGTTCTCGGAGTACTTCCCGATCTCGACGCTGCGCCGCCCCGACGGCCGGGTCTACCGGGTCCAGCACCACGGCCCGCTGCTCGACGTCTTCGTCCTGGACATGCGCACCTACCGCAACGCGAACTCCACGGACGACCAGACCACCGACCAGCAGGGCATCCTCGGCCGCGAGCAGCTGGAGTGGCTCAAGCGGGAGCTGTCCCGCTCCCGAGCGGTGTGGAAGGTGATCGCCTCCGACATGCCGCTCGGCCTGGTCGTGCCGGACACCGGGGACGGCAAACCGAACATCGAGGCGGTCGCGCAGGGCGACCCCGGGGCGCCGCTCGGCCGTGAGCTGCAGATCGCCGAGCTGCTGCGGTTCGTCAAGCACCGGCGGATCACGGGCACGGTGTGGCTGACCGCCGATGTGCACTACACCTCGGCGCAGCACTACCAGCCGTCGCGGGCAGCCTTCACCGACTTCGAGCCGTTCTGGGAGTTCGTCTCGGGCCCGCTCAACGCGGGCGCCTTCCCCGCCAACGCGCTCGACAACACCTTCGGCCCGGAGCGGGTGTTCGTGAAGGCGCCGGCCACGGCCAACGTCTCACCGGCCGGGGGCTACCAGTTCTTCGGCGAGGTGGACATCGACGGCCACAGCGGGGAGATGACGGTGCGGCTGCGCGAGCAGGACGGCACCGTGCTGTTCACGCAGGTGCTGCAGCCGGGCCGCGTCGGCCAGTAGATCCGGTACGCGCGGCCGGGGCCGCGCACCGGTGTCATCCCCCGGTGCGCGGTGCTGGGCGGCGGGGCGACCGTCACTTCGTTGACACCTCTGACGCAACACACCCGTAAAAAGAACTGCAAAACGGACAGAACCATGCTTTACCGATCAGTCACAAAGCGTTCGTGATCACGCAACACCTTTCCTTCACAGTGGCTGCATGAGTCGAGACATGTCTGATGTGACGCGCGCGAAAAACGGGCGTCCTGTGCACCACTGGCGACGGGACGTCGTCGAACTCGCCGCCCTCTTCACCGCCGTCGCGGTGGCCGATGCCGTGGCCAACCTGATCGGGCACGGACCCGACGGTCCGGCGCTGCTGGTGATCTCGGCGGTCGTCCTGCTCGCCACGGCCGCCTTCCACATCTGGTGGGCACGGCGCCACGGTCACGCTCCTCCGAAGAGCGATACCGGCGCCCGGCCGCGCTCCCCGGAGCAGCAGGCCGGGCCGTCCGCGAGCCCTGAGTCCGAGGCCGGGGAGGGCACGCTGTGGCGGATGCGGACGACGGTGAAGGACGAACCGGGCTCGCTGGCCGTGCTGTGCACGGCCCTCGCCGGGCACCGGGTCGACATCCTGAGCCTGCAGACGCATCCGCTGGGTGACGGCACGGTCGACGAGTTCCTGCTGCGGGCTCCCGCAGAGCTCGCGGCGTCCGAGATCACCCGGGCGGTCTCGCGGGCGGGCGGTACGGACACCTGGATCGAGCGGGCCGACGCCCACGACCTGGTGGACGCGCCGACCCGGATCCTCGGCCTCGCCACCCGCACCGCGCTGGACGGCGCCGAACTGCCGCTCGCACTACGGCAGTTGCTCGGCCGGTGCACCATCCGTTCGCTGCCCGCCCCGGCAGGGGCCGACCGCGGGACGGACGGCATTGCGGTGGAGGGAGCCCTGGAGGACACCGTGATGCGGCTGCGCGCACCGGAAGGCGGAGTGATCACCGTCGAGCGGCCGTATCTGCCGTTCACACCGACCGAGTTCGCGCGGGCGCGGGCGCTGGTGGAGCTGGACGCCCGGCTCGGGCCGCGCATCCCGCGCAGCCAGGACGTGCTGACGCTGCCGCAGGGCAGTGCCATCACGGTGCGCCGGGCCGACACGAGCGACCTCGAGGCCGCGAAGGAGATGCACGAGCGGTGCTCGAAGAGGACGCTCGCGATGCGGTACCACGGTCCGGTCGGTGACGCGGACCGCTACCTCAACCATCTGCTCAGCCCGCGCTTCGGCCGGACGCTCGCCGTACAGACCGCGTCGGGCCACATCGTCGGGCTCGGTCATCTGCTGTGGGACGGGGACGAGACGGAGGTCGCGCTGCTCGTCGAGGAC
>NZ_JBQQCE010000490.1:0-7262 GCF_052245645.1 Streptomyces sp. KR55
GAACTCGACGTCCCGGCCGTCGGCCGCAGTGCCGCCGATCTTCACCGTGACGGAGTTGCCTGTCGCGTCCTTCATCTGGGAGGCGACCGTCCGCTTCCAGATCAGCTCGTACAGCTTGAACTGGTCACCGGTCAGTCCCGTCTCGGCCGGCGTACGGAAACGATCACCCGAGGGGCGGATCGCCTCGTGCGCCTCCTGCGCGTTCTTGACCTTTCCCGCGTACGTCCGCGGCTGCGGCGGCAGGTAGTCGGCGCCGTACAGCTGCGTGACCTGGGCGCGGGCGGCGGCGATCGCCGTGTCGCTCAGCGTCGTGGAGTCCGTACGCATGTACGTGATGTAGCCGTTCTCGTACAGCTTCTGCGCGATCTGCATCGTGGCCTTCGCGCCGAAGCCGAGCTTGCGGCTGGCCTCCTGCTGCAGCGTCGTCGTGCGGAACGGAGCGTACGGTGAGCGGCGGTACGGCTTGGACTCGACGGACCGGACGGAGAACCGGGTGTCCTCCAGGGCGGCGGCGAGGGCGCGGGCGTTCGCCTCGTCGAGGTGGAGGGTGTTCGCGCTCTTGAGTTGTCCCAGCGAGTCGAAGTCGCGGCCCTGCGCAACCCGCCTGCCGTCGACGGCCTGGAGGCGGGCGACCAGCGACGACGGGTCCGACGAGTCCCCCGCGCGGCCGGTCGCGAAGGTGCCCGTCAGGTCCCAGTACTCAGCCGAACGAAACGCGATCCGCTCGCGTTCCCGCTCCACCACGAGCCGGGTCGCGACCGACTGGACGCGGCCGGCCGACAGGCGCGGCATGACCTTCTTCCACAGGACCGGGGACACCTCGTAGCCGTAGAGGCGGTCGAGGATGCGGCGGGTCTCCTGGGCGTCGACCAGCTTCTGGTTGAGCTGGCGCGGATTGGCCACGGCCTCCCGGATCGCGTCCTTGGTGATCTCGTGGAACACCATGCGCTTGACCGGGATCTTCGGCTTGAGGACCTCCTGGAGGTGCCAGGCGATGGCCTCGCCCTCCCGGTCCTCATCGGTGGCGAGGAAGAGCTCGTCGGAGTCCTTCAGCAGGTCCTTGAGCTTCTTGACCTGCGCCTTCTTGTCGGCGTTGACCACATAGATCGGCTGGAAGTCGTGCTCGACGTCCACACCGAGGCGCCGGACCTCGCCGGTGTACTTCTCCGGCACCTCCGCGGCGCCGTTGGGGAGGTCGCGGATGTGCCCGACGCTCGCCTCGACGACGTATCCGGGGCCGAGGTAGCCCTTGATCGTCTTCGCCTTGGCAGGCGACTCGACGATGACGAGTCGGCGGCCGCCCTGTGCGGTCTCGCTGGTCGGGGACAACTTCGCTCTTCTCTCCGGTCGACGCTGGGCCTCCCCAGGCCTTGCTCCCGGGGTCGGGACACCTTTCATGGCTGACGCTGCGGAGTGTGACGGTACATCCCGCCCCCGTGTCAAACGGGAAAAGCCCACAACGGCCACTCGAACGGTAACCCGACTACCGTCATTCCTGCCGCCCGGAGTGTCCACCGATCTGATCCGCCGATCCGGAGCGTGACCTCCCAATTACCCAGGTGAACGCACCACCGGCGGCCTCAGAGGCGGGTGAAGCACCACGTCCCGAGGGCCAGCGCGATCACCGCGACGACGCTCGCGACGGTCGCCGATGCGACGGGACTCACACCCTGGGCGACGGGCTCGCGCCGGTGCACCCGGGTCGCCGTCCACACCAGCAGCCCGCCTCCGAACAGGGCGAACACCAGTCCCGTGAAGATCACCGGTCCGCTCTCCATGGCTCCCCGTGCCCCTTTTCTCCCGTTCGCGAGTGTGCAGTCCCGGGAGGTTGACACGCGCAGGCTGCGCCCAGGCGAACCTGACGTGAACGCGGGGCCGACGGACCTGTGCATCCGCCTTCGGCCGGCCCCGGGGATATTTTTTCGGCCGATTTCAGCTGATCTCAGACTTCGCCGGGCGTCGGTATCTTTCCGGTCGTCTTCTTGTCGTCGGTCCGGCTCACGGTGCACACGGCCTTGTTGAAACCGGCCTCCCAGTCCTCCTCGTCGGCCACCCAGCCGTAGACGGTCCGCTCCGCACCGGGCGCCCAGGTGGATTCGAACTTGTTCTCGCACAGCTCGGTCGCGTTGTCGCTGCCCTTGGCGTAGCTCATGCTCGCGGGGGCCTGCACGGTCCCGATGACCTGTTCCGTGTGCGGCTTGTCGCAGTCGGTGAGGGGCGCCTCGTAGCCGTCGTCCAGCTCCTTGTAGGTCCAGCAGTCGCCGATGCTCATCTGGCCGACCCACAGGTCCGTGCCCGCGTCGCGGAACCGGCCCACTTCGCCGCCTATCGCGGCATGACGGCCGAGTACGAGACATGCCGTACCACTGCCCGCCGCGGTGAAGCCCTCCTCGGTCGGCAGCACGGCGTAGACGTCCGCGTCCGGCAACGCGTCGACGACCGTGCGGCTCTGCTCCTCGCACCGTTCCGCGCCGTTGGCGCGCGCGTCGGCGTGGTCCGTGGCCGTCTCGATGCTCAGGACCTGGCCGTCCGGCCAGTCCTCGGCGCAGTCGACCACGCCGAGGTTCGGGGACGACTTGAACGGCGCCCCCGTCCAGACCGCCTGTACACAGTCACCGGCTTCCAGCGGCCTGGTCAGGTCGACCACGTCCCCGTACGGCAGCACGGGCTCGGTCGGCGACGGCGACCCCTTCGTGCCGGGCGACGGCGACTTGCCCGCCGCGTTGTCGCTGCCCTTCTTGTCTCCGCCGGTCAGCGAGACGGCCGCCCAGGTGCCGCCGGCGATCACAAGGACACCGGCGACGACGAGGGCGACGAGCGCGAGGCGCTTCCGGGCTCCTTTGGGTGCCGGTGCCGACGGCCCGTCGCCGCCGCGACCGGAGCCCACCTGCCCCCAGGAACCACCCGTGTACGTCGGGGAACCGCTGTCCGCCGCGTACGGCGGCTGCCCGCCACCGACATAGAGAGAGCCCGGCGCCTGCGCGTAGGGGTTGCCCCGGTCGTAGGGACCCTGCGGTGCGGGCGGTGGCCAGGCGCCGTGCGCCGACCCGCCGGGTGTGGCCGCGCCGCCGTCCGAGGCGCCGGACCCCGGCGTGTCCGGGCCCCAGCCGCCGCCAAGAGCGCCCGCGGGAGTGTTCGGCGTCGGTGGCGCGCCCGGCGTCTGCGGAGCCGACGGCGTACCAGGGTTCCCGGGACCGCCCGCGCCCCCCGCGGGAGGCGGTCCGAACGCGCCCGGCGGTGGGCCGAAGGCGCCGGCTCCGGCCAACGCGCCCGCGGCCTGCCCTGCGGGACCGGCATCCGGCGTCCCCTGTGCCACGCGCTCCAGGCTGCGCGCGACCATGTCCGGCGCGGACCTGCGCAGCGGATCCTTGACGAGCAACCCGTGCAGGACGGGCGCCAGTTGGCCCGCACGGGCCGGCGGCGTCGGTTCCTCGCCGAGCAGGGCCGTCAGAATCGCGTACTCGTCATCGCGATCGAAGGGGCCGCGCCCCTCCACGGCGGTGTACAGCGTGGCGCCCAGGGAGAACAGGTCGGCGGCCGGGGTGGGCGGCTCACCGCGGGCACGCTCGGGGGCGAGGTAGCCGGGGGTGCCGAGGATGCCCGCGGTCGCGGTGATCCTCGGCTCGCGCGATCCCGGCTGCAGCGCGATGCCGTAGTCGGTGAGCAGCACGCGCGCGTACGGGTCGCCGGAAGAGTCGGGGGCCAGAAGGATGTTGGCCGGTTTCACATCCCTGTGGAGGATGCCGATGCGGTGCCCGGTGTTGAGCGCGTCGAGCACGGCGAGGCCGATACGAGCCACCTGCGCGGGCGGCAGCGGACCCGAACTCCGGATCACCGCCTGCAGATCGACCGCGTCGGGCACGTACTCCATGACGATCCACGGCAGTCCCTCGTGCTCCACCACGTCGTGCACCGTCGCCACATGCGGATGACCGCGCAGGCGTGCCGCGTGCCGGGCCTCGCTGCGGGCCCGTGCGATGCGCTGGGCGGGCTCGCTCGCGTCCATCGGCATATCCGGAAGCGCGATCTCCTTCATCGCGACTTCGCACGCCAACTCCTCGTCGTGCGCGAGCCATACGCGGCCCATGCCGCCCGCGCCGAGTGTGCGCAGCAGCCGGTACCGGCCGTTGATGACCCGGCCCTCGCCCTGGTCCGGCGTCTCCCCCGCCATCACGCCTCCCCCGAGACAGCGCGCCTCCCCGAGGACGCGTCCGAGTCTGTCTCTCGAAGGTAGCTTCGCACGCGCCACTGACAGGAGACCTTCACAGGATCGATCCCGGAAGACCTGCTCGCACCGGCTCCGTGAGTCTCATGAGTCACTCAAACCTCAGAGGCAACACACCAGGCAACTCACGCACGCCGTCACTCCCGGCGTACGCCCCACCCTCACGCGCCCCCGATCCGGGCGTACAACGCCCCCGGCCGACGATCATCCCGCCGGCTCAAGAAACCCCTGCTCCACCAGCAACCGAATCTGTGCCGGTGTCCGATCCCGCAGCAACACCGGGTCCTCACCCACCAGCTGGGCGATGGCGTCCAGGATCCGACCGGCGGTCAGGGAGCCGTCACAGACGCCCGCGAAGCCCGCACCGACCGTGTCCACCTTCGTGGCCCGGCGCATACCGCGGTTCTGACGCAGCACCACGTGTTCCGGGTCCTCAGCGCCGGGGAGCCCGACCTGCTCCTGGACGACCTCCGCGGCGAGCCGGAAGCGCTCTTCGAGCAGGGCGGCGTCATCGCGTGCCCGCAGGTAGTCGAGACGTTCGAAGTGCGCCCGGACCGTGTCACCGAGCGGCTGTTCGACCGGATGCGGCCACTCCTCCACGGTGATGGAGGGCACCGCGGCCCCCGACTTGCGCAGGGTGATCCACCCGAACCCCACGGCCTTCACCTTGCGCGCCTCGAACTCGTCCAGCCAGGCGTCGTACCGCGCCTCGTACTCGGCCACGTCACCGCGGTGGTCGCCCGCATCCCGCAGCCACAGCTCGGCGTACTGCGTGACGTCCTGCACCTCCCGCTGCACGATCCACGCGTCGCACCCGAGCGGCACCCACGACCGCAGCCGCTCCTGCCAGTCCTCCCCCTCCACGTGCTGCCAGTTGGCGAGGAACTGCGCGAATCCGCCCCTGTTCAGGCGGGCGCCCGCCTGTTGAACGAGCGAGCGGCACAGATCGTCCCCGCCCATTCCGCCGTCGCGGTACGTCAGCCGGGCGCCGGGAGAGATCACGAAGGGCGGATTGGACACGATCAGGTCGTACTTCTCGTCGTCCCGGAGCGGCTCGAAGAGCGATCCCTCGCGCAGGTCCGCGACGGGGGCGCCGGACAGCGCGAGCGTGAGCGCGGCGATGTGCAGCGCCCGTGGATTCACGTCGGTCGCCGTCACGCGCGTGGCGTGCTGGGCGGCGTGCAGGGCCTGGATGCCGGAGCCGGTGCCCAGGTCGAGGGCCGAGGCCACAGGCGTACGGACGGTGAGCCCGGCCAGGGTGGTGGAGGCACCGCCCACGCCCAGGACGACGCCTTCGTCCCGTCGCCCGATCCCCCCTGCCCCACCGACCGCGCATCCCAGGTCGGACACGATGAACCAGTCCTCGCCGGCCGGCCCGCCGTACGGCCGTACATCCACGGTCGCGGCGAGCTCGTCCCCGCCGACCCGCGTGAGCCACCCGCTCTCCAGGCACTCGGTGACGGGCAGAACCCCCTCCGCGCGCGCGTGCGGCACGGGCTGCTGGAGCAGGAACAGCCGTACGAGCATCTCCAGCGGCGTGTCCCCACGGGTCGCCCGGAGTGCGGGCACGGTCTCGCCGCGGGCCAGCGCCGCGTACGCGGGGGCGCCGAGCAGTTCGAGCAGTCCGTCGGCGGTGAAGGCGGCTCCGAGCAGGGCGTCGCGCAGCCGAGCAGTGACGTCGGGACGGTCGGCGGAGGGCAGCGGGGAGAGGCTGGCGTTACTCACATTCCCATTTTGAACCCTCCCCCAGCTGAAGCAGGGGGATTCCTGGCTCACGTCGCCTACGAGCCAGCGGCCCGGCAGGTCTTACACGATCAACACCAGCCGGGTTGGAACCAGCCCGGTTTGGTACCGCACAGCTTGGAGGTGCATGTGCCGGCTTGGCTCTCGCTCAGCACGGTGTGCGCGCTTGGTTCTCGCGACGCACGGCCCGTAGCCTACCCGATCTGATGGACGGTCTTTCCCGGCGTCAGCCCTGCGTCACGGACGGCGAGGCGGATGCGCTCTGGCAGCTCTCCTGCTGGGCCATCGCCTGTCCGACCTCGCCCTCCTCCAGGGTCCTGAGCGCGTCGTTGCCGCTCTGGCTGAGCTTGTCCAGCTCGGTGGCGATGTCCTTGAGGCCGTCGGCGAACTTGGCCTGGTCCTTGGTGTCGAGCGCGTCGACCTGCTTCCTCAGGGAGGCGTACGACGAGGAGATGCCGTTGAGCTCCTTGACCGCGTCCTGCTGCTTCTTCTCGCCGTTCTCGACGTCCGGCGGGCCGGCCTTGTTCACGGCGGTCCCGATCGCCTTGTAGGCGTCGGACATGTCCTGGAAGGCCTGCGCGTCGGTCTTCTGGACCTCCGCCGGCGTGCTGCTGTCCGAGGTCTCCTTCTGGATCGCGGCGTTCGCGGCCGCGATCTTCTTCGCCTGCGGCTGCACGGCGTCGCAGACCTGCTTGGCCCAGGCATCCAGCTTCTCGTTGCCGTCTTCGCCGCCGCATCCCGACAGCGCCAGTACCAGTACCGCACCGCCGGACAGTGCGGCCGCGAGCTTCTTGTTCACCGGATTGGTCCCTTCCATGGCTCTCGGCCCCGGAACATACACGCCAAGCGGGCGACAACCGCATGACGAGCGTCCAATATGACCATAATTACGTCATTCGCGCCAGGAGAGAGAAGGCTCACGGCGAGAGCGTGAACACAGCGGGGCGGGCGGGCGACGCGTCAACACGCGCCTCCCGCCCGCCCTTTGAGCTGGGCTTTGTCCGGCAGCCTACGAAACCACCGCAGTGTCGGCCGACTTGGAGCTCCGGTCGGGCTCTTCGTCCCCCATGGCGATGCCGCGCCGCTTGGAGACGTACACCGCGCCGACGATCACCACAAGGGCGAGCACCGCGACCAGAATCCGTACACCGAGGTTCTCGTCGTCGCCGTAGCTGAACTTGATGACGGCGGGCGCGATGAGCAGCGACACCAGGTTCATCACCTTCAGCAACGGGTTGATCGCGGGACCGGCGGTGTCCTTGAACGGGTCGCCGACCGTGTCACCGATCACCGT
>NZ_JBQQCE010000491.1:0-7258 GCF_052245645.1 Streptomyces sp. KR55
ACCCAGGCATGCCGGCCGACCGGTACTGGGAGTTCGAGGACGCACGGGTCAACCTGGGAGAACTGGAGGCTGGCCCGTCCGATCTCGCGCGCCTGCTGCTCGTCGAGTTCGGCCTCGTGTACGGGCCGGACTGGTGGCTGGTGCCGCTGGACCTGCCCGTGGGGTCGCTGTTCACCGTCACCGACCTGCGGGTGCGAGACACCTTCGGGGTCGAGACGGTGGTGGGCCCGTCGCGCAACAGCGACGGACGGCCGTGGGAGATGTTCGAGCTCGGGCAGACCGGTGACGGGGCCGCCCGGTTGACCGACCTGTTCTTCCTACCCCCCACGCTCCCCAGGCGGCTGGAGGGCGACCCGGTCGAGGAGGTCACGCTGCTGCGCGACGAGATGGCCAACCTGGCGTGGGGGGTGGAGCGGCGGGTCCCGGGTGTCAGCGGTGAGCCGGTGGAACGCGCGCTGGAGGCGGCTCGCCTCGCGGTGCACCAGTCGATCCTCACGGTGAGCGAGGACGTGCGGCTGATCTACCGGCTGATGAGCCCGGTGCCGGTGAACTGGATCCCGTTCGAGCCGGTGGCGACCGTGCCCCCCACCGATCCGGCATACGATCTCGCCTTCGAACGGCGTGTGCTGCAGCGGACGGTGCCCGGCGTGGGCGACGCCCCTCCCGTCCTCGAACGCGTACACCCGCGAGGCCTGTTGCTGCGCTCCGATCCGTCGCAGCCGGTTGAGAGCGAGCCACCCCTGCGCATCGTCGAGGAAGAGATTCCCCGCGACGGGGCAGTCGTCACACGGGCGTTCCAGTACGCCCGCTGGTGCGGGGGGACCTCCTTCCTGTGGATGGGGCGGGCCAGGCGAGCCGGGCGCGGTGAGGGGTCGAGCGGCCTGCGGTACGACGCCGCGGACCGGCCGGAACGCTAGTCATCGGGAGGCCTTCTCAGGGTTGCGTATAGTCCTCGCCGAAAAGCAACGGAGTCGCCCTCGGCCTGTGGTGATGCCCAGGCATCCCGCAGATCCCCGCGTACGCGGCACCGGCGCGTGTACGGGAGGCGTCACGGCGACCACTTGCAGAAACGTGCTGGTCGTGGGGGCGTATCCCGAACGATCCTCTCCGTACGCACCACTGGGGGTTGTTTATTGGGCGAGAACTACCGGGAGCCAGATGACCACGGACCGTCGGCATGCCGACGGTCCTCTGTCCTGTCAGGGAGGCGAAACCCCTCTCTTGAGACAGAACGGCTACTAAACCGAGGAGTTATTAATCGGCAGCTCCCTGACCGCAAGGGACAGCCCTTTTCGAGTCGGTCGTCTGGGCTGGGAGGCGACGCCCTTCAGGAGGCCATCCGCGTCATGATGATTTGTGGCTCCATAACTTTCTGAGAAATTCCAGAATCGCAGTTCCCCCCATCATCGATATTGCAGGAATCGTGAACGGGGTCGGCCGGTCTTAGACTGGTTGGGTAGCCGGTTCGGCGAGGATGGCTGAAGGGCCGACTGGGCAGTACTGTCGTGTTTCCATCTGTGTTGTGCTAGCAAGGCGATCAATATGCCCTACGACATGCACATCTGGGGTCTCGAGGCGTGGGACGAACTGGCGCGAGAGGGCTTGGGAATCGTGATTGATCCGTTTGTCTTTCGGCTCGGGCAGTTCTTTCTCGAAGGCGGTCCGCTGGCTGGCACCGACGCGGATGCGCGCTGGGGGGCGATTGAGGACGACATCGGGGCCCTGGTGAGCTTCTTCGACCTGGTCGTCATGCATGACCAGGTGCCGGCCTTCAACTACAACGACACGTTCGACCGGCGGTTTGACTTCGGTGACGGTCTCGGGGCTGTCCTCAACACGGGCGGTGACAAGACCCTGGTGCATGTGGACGTCGAGCACCACATGTACCGGCAGGCGAAGGAAGCGGCCATCGAACAGCTCGGCCGTCGGCTCGCCGAGGGGCCCCTGGTTCGTGAGCCGGCGGGCCAGGAGATCCTTTCCACGCTCGCGGCGGTCCAGTACGAGTGGGAACCCAGTCTGGAAAGTCTTGAGGATCGGCTCGTCGACTCCGATCAGATGAAACTCGCCCGGTTCCTGCTCGGGCAGCTGGTCTTCGCCGGCTATGCGCAGCAGACCGGGGCACCGCATGTCCTCGGGCCGAAACGCAGTCGGATCCTGACCACGATTGGTCTGGGAACCGAGGCTGCGGCGTCTACCGCGGAAGGTGCGATCTATGAGGAGTTGCGTCGGCGATTTCGTGAAGCAGGGCAGGGGTGGCGCAACACGGAGCTGCCGTGGAGACCGTCGTTCCTTCCTCTCTTGCTGCAGCGCATGGAGCGGTATCGGGAGGGCCCGGACGTTCTGCTTGAGCAGGCCAAGGAATTGCGGGGCAAGAAGGCGGTTGAGCGCTATCGCAGGCTCCAGAAAGAGCTGGTGTCCGAGGAGGCAGGGGAATCGACCGAAGCACGCAAAGAGTTGGAGGCGGCGGCGAATGCAGTAGCGAGGTCGTTGGACTCGACCCGTGAGGAGATGCATCTGCTCCGACGTATTACGGTCGAGGTGTTGCCGAAGGCTGTGGGTGCTGTGGGTGGCGCAGCGGCGGGGGCCGTCGTGGCTGGGCCGGCGGGAGCTGCTGCTGGAGCGTTGGCCGGGGTCGTTGGTGAAGAGGTGCTCAGGGACGTGCACGGCAGGCTGTGGGGAATGGTTATCGACAAGCTGACATTTCGGAGCGCCCGCAGGTTGCTGATGCGTTCGGCGAAGGCGGAGCGCGAATTGAAGGAACGGCTGGTGCCGCAGCTGAGGACAGTGTGGGAAACGGGGCGGCGGGTGAGCTGAGAGGGCGGCGACCACGAGATTGTCGACCGCTCACTGGCGATGGCCGCTCCACAAGGGCAGATGCGCGCTGATGACGGCAGCGATCAGCGCAACCTCGGCGCCGATCCACGCTGCGATGACCGTTGGGTCCCCAACGCTTCTACCAGAGGCCAGTGGCGGCAAGACGAGCAAAGCGGGGCTTGACGCGAGCGCGGCCATGACCTCGATGCTATTCCACCCGTGTCCGCGTTACAGACATTTACGCAACGCATTAGTGCAGCTCACAGCCCATCCGGCCACATCGACGGTCGGTAAAGAACGGTTTACCGACCGGCCAGATTCTGTCGGAAGTGTTCGTCGAGCCCGCTGCAGGCCGCGACCCGAGTACGTTTTCCGACCATCCCAAGGGCGTTAGGGACGTCCGACATGACCGGGGAGGGTGGTCGGCTTGCGCAGTGAGATGGTGCTGGGGGATTTACGGGTCCAGGAGATACCGCGGGCGGGCGGCGGCTGGTCGTACGCGATCCTGGAGCCGGATGGGTCCGTGGAGGAGGAGTCGTACGGCTTCCTGGCGCAGTACGAGGGCACGGGGACGCAGAGGACCTACGCCTACTATCTCGTGGACCACCTGCGCTGGCGGGTCAGGGAGGGCCTGACCACGAAGTCCGTAACCCTGCGGGACCTGTTTCGGTACATGGGGGCGGTCGGTGCGAAGGTGCCGCTGCCGTACGGGCAGCCCTGGCGGGTGCCACCGAAGCGTCCATATAGCGAGTCCGGCCTCGGCGTGGCAGCGGCGGCGCTGAAGGGGTTCTACCTGCACCAATTCGCGGCAAACGGGATCAACGCGGAGCTGAAGGAGGCGCTGGACGTGCGCCGCCTGCCGACCAGAGTGGACCGCGATCGCGCCCTGCTGGGGCACGTGAAGACGTCGATGCCAGCGAACCCGCTGGCTCCTCGCACGGGCACGCGTCGGCGGCATCCGAAGATGCTTCCGGACGGGGCGCGTACGGAGCTGCACCGAGCGGTGAACACAGCCCGGGACGCGATGGTCGTGACTTGGCTCGCCGACAGCAGCATGCGCATTGGCGCCCTGTGCGGTCTCCACCTGGTCGACCTGCACCTGCGGGACGGCGCAGCGTGTGGCGAGTGCGGCCCCGCCCACGTGCACGTCTGCCACCGGTGGGGCAATGCGAACCGGGCGGCGGCGAAGGCCAAACCCGAGTGGAGGCTGGTCGACGGCACTATTACCGGCGGGGAGATCTTTCGCGCCAGCCCGGCCATGATCAGCAGCTACTTCCGGTATATGACCGAGGAGTACGCGCAGCATGCCGCGGGTCACGGCATGCTGCTCATCCAACTGGCCGGGCCGCGGCGCGGCGAGCCGTGGACGACGGACGGGGCGCGCGGGATGCTGCGGCGCGCCGGGCGCCGAGCCGGGTTGCCGGGGCGGATCAAGCCGCACGCTTTCCGGCACACGACCACGGCCAACATCATGGACGCCTCCGGCAACGACCCGATGGTGGCCAAGGTGGCCGGCAACTGGTCCTCGACGCGCATGGTCGAGGAAGTCTACGGACACCCCGATCTGCACTCTCCGACGTTCACCGCCGCCCTGCGCAAGGTCTGGGGTGAGGAGGAGTGAGCGAGGAGGCCCGTGAACTGCTGCCGCTCGTCGGCCTCGCCGGCGGAGCGGGACTCACCAACCGCGACCGGCTGGAGGTCCTGACGGCGCTGATCAATGCCCCGTCCTTCGATCCGCTGTTTCGCCCCGACATCATCGTGGTGCCGCCCGACCACCCCACGTATGCCTGGCAGTGCGGGGTGGCACAGTGCGAGCGCCCCAAGCACGAGCGGACCGACTTCTGCCATGTGCACCACGGGCAGTGGTCGAAGCTCCGCCGAGGGGGCGACGTGAGCCTGGCGCACTTCCTGCGCACCGCCAAGCCGCTGAGGGCCCGCTCGTACGCGACACCGCCGCCGTGTGTGATCTGCGGCGATGTGCCGGCCTGGAACGGCGCGAGACAGCTGTGCTACCTGCACCACTACCGGTTGCTACACGACCGCTGGGAGTACAAGCAGCAGGGCCTGGTCCTCGACGAGCACCTGGATGAGTGGATGGCGCGGCAGCCGGTGATGCCGGCGTTCGGCCCCTGCCAGGTAGATGTGTGCCCCGAGGAGGCGGTGCACCTGCTCGGGCTGTGCCGCCGCCACTTCCTGCTCTACAAGAAAGAGGGGAAGCCTGGCGGCGCCCGGGTGCCGAACAACTGGGGCCGGATGCTGACTGAGTGGGGCTCCAACCCCGGGGTGTCCTACGACGACCAGGTGGCGTTTTGTGGTGCGCTGCCGCCGGAACCAACCACCACGCCTACGCCAAGGTGTCCCTGCGCGGGCTGCGGCCACTGCTCAAGGCGGAGTTCAAGTGGACGATGTTCCACCACACCCAGGACCCCAATCCACGGGGGCCGATCTGGGATCTGTCCCGGATCCAGCTACTTGCCGAGGAATGCCGGCAGCAGCGGGTGAACTCCCTGGTGGACCTGGACCTCGAACCCAGTCCCAAGGGGCACTACTCGCGTCGCCACAGCATCGCCAAGGCGATGCTGCACTACCTGCGATTGGTCTACTTCAGCCGCGAGGACACCCGGGACGCCGGGTTCATCGAGACGGAGCACTTCGGGGTCCGCTTCAAGCACCGCCTCTCGCACTGGGACCTGGGCGGGGTGTCGCAGCGTTGGCTGCGCGATCTCCTGTGGGACAGCCTGGCGGCCCGGCTGGAGAGCGACCCGCCGCGCACCGGAGCCACGCTGGACCAAAACCGCAAGGCGGTCGTGGAATTGAGCGCGTTCCTCGAGGCCCGCGCACCGGGCGGTGGACACGATCCGCAGGTGCTGACGCGGGCCCTTGCCGTCGACTTCGTCGCCGATCAGCGGCACCGGGCCGAGCATCGGCTGCCCTCCCTTGGGCTGCAGCGCCGTGGCGACGGCGACAGCCGCAGCGGGCAGCCCTCCACCGTTACGCCGATCATGCTCGGCCACGTGCTGCGCAATTGCCGTCGCATCCTGCGCGAGGCCCTGGACTCTGGCACCGCCGACCAACTCGGCCTCGACCGCGGCTTCGTCGTGGCCCTCCCGAGCTACCACCCGCCGGTACGCCGCCGCTCGCCGTTCCCCGACGAGCTCGCGCGGGCCCTGGCCCACCCGGACAACCTGCGGCGCATGGAGGACGAATTCGACCCGTTCGACGGCGGGCTGCGCGACGCTTGGGAGATGCTCGTGCTGACCGGACGCCGCGTCAACGAGGTGCTTCAGGTGCGCTACGAGTGCATCTCCCGGCTGAACGGGCTGGCGCTGTTCTGGCACGACCAGACCAAGGTCGGCAACTACGACCAGGCCATCCGCATCCCCGACCGGCTCTTCGCCCGCATCGAGCAGCGCCAGGCCAAGACCCGTACCCGCTTCACCGGCCGCTACGGCCGTCCCCCAACCGCCCAGGAGCGCCGACAGCTGGCGCTGTTCCCCAGCCGGATCCGCAACCCCGACCTGCGCACTGGCGTCAGCTACCAGTGGTTCGCGGACGCCTTCCGGGAGTGGATGGAAACGCTGCAGGTCGGCACCGGAGTGCTGCACCAAGCCCGCCACACGCTGGCGACGAACTTGCTGAAGAACGGCGCCGACCTGGTGCACGTCAAGCGCTACCTAGGCCAGCTCTCCCGCGAGATGGCCGAGCACTACGTCCACCTCGCGCACAACGACCCCAGGCTGAATGCAGCCCTGGAGGCGGTGTGGGTGGCAGGCCCCGGCTCCGCCGAACCCGGACTCCTGCTTTCCGGCGGCGAACCCATGACCCGGGAGCAGGCTGAAGCACTGGCCATCGATCTGACCCGCAAATCAACCCCCACCGACGGCGGCTTCTGCACCTTCCAGCCGGTCGTCAACGGCGGGGCCTGCCCGTGGAACTTGGACTGCCACCACTGCGACAAGTTCGTCTTGTCCGGCGCCGACCTCGTCTACTGGCACCGCAAGCGCGAGCAGTGGCGCTTGCTCGCCGAGCGCGCCCCCGACAGCACGACCGCCGACTACCTGCACCAGATGTTCGAGCCGACCGCCCGGGCGATCGACGGCCTGGAGAAGGCCCTCGCGGCGGTCGGCCTGCTGGAGGAGGCCCGAGCCTTGGACCTTCGCCGGCCGCAGGACTTCTTCGGCCGCGTATGGAGCACTGCCTTTCGCGCGGCGGAGCTGGCCCAAAGCCAGGACCCCGAAGAGCCCGAGGAGCCAGAGGAAACATGACCACGGCCGCCGCCCTCGCCGCCCGCCAGGAGCAGACCCGGCAAAAGATCGCCCAGGTCGAGACCGCCATCGCGCAGCTGCGCAGAGAACGGGGCCGACTGACCGTCCGCGCCATCGCTGCCCGGGCTGGTGTCTCCGCCACCTTCCTGTACGAGAACTCGCAGGCGCGCACCCGCGTA